>JBKKDI010000270.1:0-4064 GCA_046708645.1 Aestuariivirga sp. | reverse complement strand
GCCCCACACTGTGGTTCATTATTCAACCGATATTTTCCACAACGTATTTGCGAATGCTGTTCTTTACTCTCAATCCTTTTTCCAGCAGTGTCGTCCCCTCTGATGCTGCCGAAGCGACCGATTTCTTATCCTTAAATGCAGGAAAATTCATCTCTAGGCTTACTATCGCACCTTCAAGTCCAGCATATGCTTGCAGGGATGCAACAGCCAGTTCGCTGAGGGCATTTGTATTGGATTTGCCAAGCAACGCTTCTGATAAGTCCAAAACGCCTAAACACTCGCGCGCGATGGCAAGAGCAGATTTAACTGCTGCTTTGTATCCCCGCTGTATTGCTTCCTCCCTTGATTTCCCCGCTTTCTCAGGCTTTTCCGGCATCATCAAGGCGGCCATGACTTCACCAAAAGCTTGAGGGTCAAGATCAACTCGCTTCAAGAGGCTTTGCGAGAGGAGTTCTGCTTTTTGAAGTGCATCGGTGAGCTGATTGTGGAACGCCTCGTAATCGTTCTTGCCTATACTAAGATTGCAGACCTTTGAAATCAACCCTGCCGCCAATGCGCCCGAAAGAGCTGCTACGCTTCCACCACCGGGCCCCGGTGAATTTGAACTCAGCTTTCGGTGAAACTCCTCAATAGGTAATTGACTGAACATAGCTATGGTGTCCCTTCGGCCTTCTGTTGAGGGCTTAACGTTTATCCATCGACACTATAACCGGTTTGCTTTTAGCAATAGGAGATCGCTGGGGTTGCATGGTCAATATGGGAGAGGGTGATCGATGCAAGTAGAAGGTTTGGCTGGCAGGACGGCAATCGTCACGGCCGCAGGACAGAACGTTGGTAGGGCTGTTGCCCTTGCGTTTGCAAAGGCCGGAGCCAACGTTATCGTCAATGGGTTGAGCGACTTAAGTAAAATCGAACAGGTTTCCCACGAAGTTGAGAAGTACGGCGTTAGATCCTTACCCATTCTGGCCAATTGTGCGGACTGGGAGTCCGTAGAAAGCATGGTCAACAAAGCCGTCGCCGTTTTCGGTTCCCTCGACATAGCAGTTTCCGCAGTAGGTATCCGGCCTCACCAAGCCTTCCACGACATTTCCGTTGAAGATTGGGATAAGGTTGTCCGCACAAATCTCAACTCCGCCTTCTACCTTGATCGCGCCGTGCTACCTGGAATGCGAGCTAAACATTTCGGTAGAATAATACACATGGCGGGTTCCGATGCACTGTTCCCGCTGGAAAACCGAGCGCACGTGGTTGCTTCAAAGCATGCACTGCACGGGTTGTCGAAAGCGATCGCGGTTGAGTATGGCCCAGACGGAATCACGGCAAATAGTGTGGCCCCGGGCTGGATTGTCACCACTCGGAATCCTGTCTGGTTTCCCCAATTGCAAGACACGATAGCCCACCTTGAGAAAACCTTACCACTTCGTCACCTTGGCGATGTTGACGACATCTCTAACGCTTGCATTTATCTAGCGTCGGACATGGGGAGGTTCGTTACTGGGCAGATGCTCCACATAAATGGCGGAGAGTTCATGTTTTGAGACCAATAGAGGCCGGAGGAACTGGGCTTCGTCATTTCGGTGGAGACCTTGACCAGCCGCGTAGGGCAACGCTGCAAAGATCGGAGCGGTATGAAAATTGAGACCGTCGATTTCTTCTATCTATCTATGCCCGAGGTGACGACTGAGGCCGACGGAAGTCAGGACTCGTTACTGGTCCGGGTGCAGGCTGGTGATCATGTCGGGTGGGGAGAATGTGAGGCTTCACCGCTTGTTTCGATCACTGCTTTTGTGTGCCCTATGTCTCACGGCGCCTGCCAGCCTGTAGGCGCCTCCGTGATCGGCGCCCCACTGAACGATGCCGCGGACATTGGCAAAATCGCCGCCCGGGTTCGCTACGACAGTATGGATCTGCTGCAGGCGCCACATACCTTTTCGGGGGTCGAGACTGCGATGTGGGATTTGCTCGGTAAGGCGAGGGCCGAACCCGTCTACCGACTACTCAATTACGATAAGGCGTACAGGAAGACGCCCTATGCGTCGCAACTGTTCGGCCATTCGCCGCAGGACACTCTGGCGGCTGCGCGCGCAGCTCGAGCTAAGGGATTTAGGGCCGCCAAATTTGGGTGGGGCCCCTTCGGCCGCTTATCATCGAGAGTAGATGCTGACCATCTGGCAGCCGCGCGCGAAGGCATAGGGCCCGATGGGATCCTCCTAATCGATGCCGGCCAGATCTGGGACGAAGATGTGGAGGCTGCGGCCCAACGTCTGCCAGCCCTCGAAGTAGCTAATGCGGTGTGGCTCGAGGAACCGTTCCATGCCAGCGCTTTTGACGCCTACCGCGCCCTCGCGGCCCGCAGCCCACGCGTACGCATGGCGGGGGGTGAGGGCGCCCATAACGTTTCCATGGCGCGCCATTTGATTGACTATGGGCGTGTCGGTTTTGTTCAGGTTGATTGCGGCCGAATTGGCGGTATCGGTCCGGCAAAGATGGTTGCCGATTACGCCGCGGGGCGCAGCGTGACATATGTAAACCATACCTTCACTTCGCATCTTGCGCTGAGTGCTTCACTGCAGCCGTATGCCGGCTTGGCGACGCATACTATATGCGAATACCCTTTCTCCCCGAAGGCTCTTGCATGGGATCTCAGCGTGAATCATATGCTTCCCGACTCGGCCGGAGAGGTCTCAATACCTGATGCACCGGGCCTAGGCATCGATATCGACAAGGTGGCATTACAAAAATATCTCGTTCCGGTGGAGATCAAAGTAAAGGGGGGTCTTCTTTATAGCTCCCCTGTTCTGGATTGAAGTGAGCGGCCATACATCTTTTTTATCAACGAGAGCTGTATCCGCCATCGATAGCAATCGCCTGTCCGGTCATGAATGCTGATAGGTCCGACGCGAGATAGACTGCAAGTTCGCCCATCTCTTCCAATGTACCCGCGCGCGGGATCGCGTGCATTAGTCGCTTAGCTCTCATTGCAGCCTCGGGATCGGGTTCTAAATTGGCGACTTCGATGGTAAGTGCCGTTTCAACGAATCCGGGGCAGATTGCGTTTACCCGCACTCCTTTTTCAGCGAAATCAAGAGCCATAGCTCTAACCATGTTATTTACGCCCGCTTTAGCGCCGCAATATGCCACGCGCTCCCGAACACCCACCAGGCCGTATGTTGAGGAGATCGCAATGACGGAACCTGCGCTGGCATCCAATAGATGCTGCGCGGCATATCTCGTGGCTAGGAATACGGGCCTCAGTGTATTATCCACGATTCGCTGAAACTCGTCGGGATCAGTGTCAAAGATGGGCGTTCTTCCGCCTGCTCCTGCACTGATGACTAGGGTGTCGATACCACCCATGAACGCGGCCGCTGTGGCAGTAACCCGCTGCACATCGGAAGAGGAGGTTGCGTCCCCCGCCGCATAACCCGCCTTGGAAAACTTGGCTAACCCGGCTACTGCAGCCTTGAGTATCTCTTCGCGGCGCCCAGACACAAATACCGCCGCGCCTTCGTTCGCGAGAGCCGTCGCGCATGCGAGCCCAATACCTGTTCCGCCACCATAGATGAGACACTTCTTGCCATCAACGCGTCCTGGCATCTCTTAAACTCCTGGGCCTCAGAAAACAAAAACGCCTTGATGCGAGCGCGCATTATTTTTCAATACGTAGCCCGCCCGCCGCTTAGATCGAAAGTGAACCCGGTTATGAAACTACAAGCAGGCGACGCGATCCAGGCGATCAGCTCAGCAACTTCCGACAGCTCACCGCAGCGGCGCATGGGGATCTTGTCCGTCATGTATTTTACCTGGGCCTCAGGCATAATGTCGACCAATGGAGTGCGGATCACCGCAGGCGCTAGTGAGTTAATCGTGACTCCGGTTTCGGCGTAGTCCTTACCCATCGACTTCACCATTCCGATAAGGCCCGCCTTCGTAGCCGAATAGGCGGTCATACCGGCGTTGCCTTCCTTCCCAGCGATCGACGCGATGTGAAGGACTCGTCCATAGCCTTTGGAAAGCATATGCGGAAGCACCGCCTGCGAAGCGAGCAAGGCACCGAGCATGTT
>JBKKDI010000269.1:0-5031 GCA_046708645.1 Aestuariivirga sp. | reverse complement strand
GATATCGTTGAAGCTGGAAATCAGCCGCAGGTTTTCTTCGTCGGCCTGCGATGGGCTGGCGCTCTTTGCCGTCTGGACAAACGCCACTAGACGATCAGCAATCACGTTGTCGATCACGCCCGCAGCGACCGCGGCGTCGAGATCCTGCTTGCGGATCGCTAAGTCGTGGCTCGTCATGATTCGAGACTTTCAACTGTCAAGTTGGTGTTGGTGTAAACGCAGATGTCGGCGGCGATCGCCATGGCCTTCCGGGCGATGGCCTCGGCATCCATGTCCGTGTCCATGAGGGCGCGCGCCGCGGCCAGCGCATAATTGCCGCCGGAGCCGATGGCGGTGACGCCGCGCTCGGGCTCCAGCACATCGCCCGTTCCGGTCAGCACCAAGCTGACATTGCGGTCGGCTACGATCATCATGGCTTCGAGACGGCGGAGATAGCGGTCGGTGCGCCAGTCCTTGGCCATCTCTACGCAGGCGCGCGTGAGCTGTGCTGGATATTGTTCAAGCTTGCCCTCAAGCCGCTCGAACAGCGTCATGGCGTCGGCCGTCGCCCCGGCAAAGCCCGCGATCACCTGTCCACCCGAGCCAAGCGGCCGCACTTTACGGGCATTGCCCTTGATGATGGTCTGGCCAAGGCTCACCTGGCCATCGCCCACGATCACGACCTTGCCGCCCTTGCGGACCGTAAGAATCGTCGTGCCGTGCCATTGTACGGGCTCTGCCATCATTCCGTCCTGTTAGCGCCAGCCCCCATGTAGGCTGCGGCTCGCCGAAAGAAAAGACAGGCCTATGCCGGCTCGAACAGAACCGTAAATCGCGCTCCCCGCCCGCCGCCGTCCGGTGTGCCGAAACTCAGCTTGCCCTTGAGGCGCGATACCAGTGAGGCCACCACCTTCATGCCAAGACCCGTGGTGGCGGCGGGATCGAAATCCGCCGGCAAACCTTTGCCGTCGTCGGTAACCGACAGCGCCTTTCGACCCGATGCGTCAACTGCAAGCGAAACTGTAACCCTGTGGGCGCCCTGTTTGGCGGCGTTGGTCACGAGTTCGGTGACGATCAAGCCCAAGGGCACCACGTATTTGGTCGGCAACTGCATGTCGGTACCCTCGATTACAATATGGCCGCCGTCCAGCAGGTGAGACATTTCGGTGCAAACGCGTCGCAGATAATCCAGGCAATTGACGGTTCCGATGCTATCGCTCAGATAAAGATGCTCGTGGGCCCGGCCAACCGCCGATACCCGGCTGGCGGCTTGCAACAGCTGCTCGGAAGCCTCGCCCCCGACGTTCCGGCTCTGCACTGCCAGCAGCGAGGACACCAGCTGGAGGCTGTTCTTCACCCGGTGATCGACCTCCTTCGCCATCATGTCCTTTTGGGCGATGGCGTTTTGCAGCTCTGTGACCGTCGAACGAGCCGACAGCCGCAGCTCCATCTGATCCATGACAACGGAGGCAAGATCGGCCAGTTGAGCAATCTGGTTTTCATTCGCCTTGCGCGGCTTCCGGTCGATGACGCACAGGGTTCCGAGATTGAAACCGTCGTGGGTGCGAAGCGGCGCTGCCACGTAAAACCTGAGGCCGAATTCTCCAGCGACCAGCGGATTGGCCAGTGCCCTTACATCAGTCTTGGCATCCGTCACGATCCACGGCGTGTTTTGCATAATGGCCGAGGCGCAAAGCCCCGGGTCGCGGCCTATTTCCTCAACGTCCAGGCCGTGGTGGGACTTGAACCAAATCCGGTCGTGATCGACGAGGCTGATAATGGAAATCGGCGCCGAAAATATACTGGCGGCGACGGCGGTGATCCGGTCGAACGCCCCATCGGGAGGCGAGTCGAGAATATCGTATTTGCGCAATGCCGCGAGGCGGTTGGCCTCGGCATCGGAAATAGCGCCCACTTTGGCTGTTTTATTCATGAATCCCGCCCGGCAGTTTTGCGTTATTGCACCTTTGGCAGAGAGAGTCGAGAAATGCGGACAGCCGGTAATTTACCTTAATTTTGAAGGTAAACCGACGTCCTTGGCCAAGGCTTGCTGCATCTGCTAAGAGGCCCCCGCCGCCCTGTCGGCGGGGAGTGTTTCATGCGCAAGGCCACAATCGACCGCAAGACCACGGAAACCGAAATCTCAGTTATCGTCGATCTCGACGGCTCGGGCGGTTATGACATCAAGTCGGGCGTGGGCTTCCTCGACCATATGATGGAGTTGCTGGCGAGGCATTCGCTGGTTGACATCAAACTCCGCGCCAAGGGCGATACCCATATCGATTTCCACCACACGGTCGAGGATTGCGGCATTGCCCTGGGTCAGGCTTTCGCCAAGGCGTTGGGCGAGTGCAAGGGAATTCGCCGCTATGCCAGCCTTGCTTTGCCGATGGATGAGGCATTGACGAGAGTGGCGATAGACGTCTCGGGCAGATCCTATCTGGTGTGGAAAGTTGTTTTCTCGCAATCGCGGATCGGCGACTTCGACACCGAACTGGTGCGCGAATGGTTCCACGCCTTCGCCATGAATGCCGGCGTGACGCTCCATGTGGAAACGCTTTATGGCGGGAACAACCACCACATCGCCGAATCCTGTTTCAAGGCGCTGGCGCGCGCGCTGCGGGAGGCGATCGAGATCGATCCACACCAGCAGGGCCATATTCCTTCCACCAAAGGATCGCTCAAGGGCTGATGGCATTTTACTCGGTCCATAACCGCGAGGGTTCGCCTGCCGACCGGGCGATCTTCGTGCGCGAGGGATTCAGCTTTGGCGCTTTCCTTCTCACCTTTCTGTGGGCGCTGTGGCACCGCATGTGGCTGGCGGCGGGCATTCTGCTGGCCGTCTCCGGAGCATTCGCGCTGGCCGGAAACCTTTTCGGCATCGGCGATGGAGTCATTGCACTTGCGGGGTTCGCGATGAATCTGGTTTTCGGCTTTGAAGCGCGGGACCTGCAAATCCGCACGCTTATCGGCAGGGGTTATCGCAGGATCGGATATAGCCATGGAAGAAATCTCGACGAGGCCGAGTTTCGTTATTTTCATAGGAATGGCGGTCATCGGCCGCCTGCTCCGTTAACGGTAAAGCCCGCGCCTTATGCAGGTCAACCCGACACGCTCGGCATTTTCGGCAACGTGTGACTCCGTCCGTCGCCATCGTTGACTACGGTTCCGGCAATTTGCATTCCGCCGCCAAGGCCTTTGAGCGCGCCGCCCGCGATGCGGGTCTTGCCATGGACATTCGCGTGACCGCCGATCCCGGTGTGGTGGCGAACGCGGAACGTATCGTGCTTCCCGGCGTCGGCGCCTTCAGGGATTGCCGCGAAGGTTTGAAAGCGGTCCCGGGCATGTGGGATATGCTGGACGAACAGGTGAGCAAGCGCGGCAAGCCGTTCCTTGGCATTTGCGTAGGGCTTCAGCTCATGGCCTCGCACGGGCTTGAACATGAGACGAGCGATGGCTTCGGCTGGATTGAAGGCGACGTGAAGCGGATCGCGCCCGCCGAGGCCAACCTGAAAATTCCGCACATGGGTTGGAACACCCTGGATCTTGTCAGATCCCATCCACTGCTCGATGGTCTGACGCTTGGCGAGGAGGGACTGCACGCCTATTTCGTCCACTCCTATCATCTTGAAGCCGCCAGCAACCTCGATGTGATTGCCACCGCTCCCTATGGCATGGCGATCACCGCCATGGCGGGCCGCGATAACATCGCAGGCACCCAGTTTCACCCCGAGAAGAGCCAAACCCTGGGCCTCGCGCTCATCGCCAATTTCCTCAAGTGGCGCCCGTGATCCTGTTTCCGGCCATTGATTTGAAGGACGGCGAGTGCGTGCGCCTGGAGCTTGGCCACATGGACCGGGCGACCGTTTTCAACGATGATCCCGCAGCACAGGCATCGGCATTTGAGCGCCAAGGTTTCGAATGGCTGCATCTCGTCGATCTCAACGGCGCATTCGCGGGAAGGCCGGTCAACGGCTCAGCGGTCGAGAACATTCTCGACGCGGTGAAAATCCCGGTGCAGTTGGGTGGCGGTATCCGTGATTTGGCGCAGATCGAGCACTGGCTGGCGCGCGGCGTCGCCCGGGTCATTCTCGGCACCGTGGCGCTCAAATCACCGGAGACGGTGCGCGAGGCATGCCGCAGGTTTCCCGGCAGGATTGCCGTTGGCATCGATGCGAGGGCGGGCCGCGCCGCCGTGGAAGGCTGGGCCGAGACCGCCGATATCACGGCAATCGATCTTGCCAGACGCTTCGAGGATGCCGGCGTCGCGGCAATCATCTTCACCGACATCGACCGCGACGGCGTGCTCACGGGGCTCAACATCGCCTCGACCCTGGCGCTGGCCAGCAGTACGCCCATTCCCGTCATTGCCAGCGGCGGCCTTGCGTCCATCGACGACGTCAAACGGCTCCTCGAACCCGATTGCGCAATCCTCGAAGGTGCTGTCACGGGGCGCGCGCTCTATGATGGCCGGCTTGATGCGGCGGAGGCGCTGCGCATGATCGCCGCGAGGAGGAGCACATGACCGATAAGGTGTTGGTCGTCACCGGTGGCGGCCGTGGCATCGGTGCGGCGATTGCGCGGCAGGCGGCAGCGCAGGGCTACCGTGTCGCCGTCAACTATCTGCGGGACCGCAACAGCGCCGAGCGCCTTGTGGCTGAAATCGCACGTGCCGGCGGCAAGGCTGTTGCCATCGCCGGCGATGTGAGCAAGGCAGGCGATGTAACGCGGCTTTTCGAGGAGACGGCGAAATCGCTTGGCCCTATCACCCATGTCGTCAACAATGCGGGCATTACCGGGCGCAGCGGCCGTCTCGACGCCACGGAAGAGGCCACCATCCGCGCCTGCATCGATATCAATGTGACGGGTTCAATTCTGGTGGCGCGCGAGGCCTGCCGCCGCATGGCGCTGGGCCACGGCGGCAAGGGCGGCGTCATCGTGAATATGTCGTCGGGCGCGGCGAGCCTCGGCAGTCCGAACGAATATGTCTGGTATGCGGCCTCCAAGGGCGCCATCGATTCCCTGACCATCGGACTTGCCAAGGAAATGGCC
>JBKKDI010000268.1:0-24656 GCA_046708645.1 Aestuariivirga sp. | reverse complement strand
GTATAGAGAAGGATCATGCCAAGTGCGGTGTCGGAAAGCCCAAGTTCGCGGTACATGAGATAGATCGGGATCGCCACCGCGATCGGCGGCATCATGCGGGTCGACAGTATGAAGAAGAGAAGATCGTCGGCTAGCGGTATCTTGAAACGCGAGAAGGCGTAGGCGGAAAGCACGCCAAGCGACACCGCCAGGAAGGTCGAGCCAAAGGCGATGATCAGTGAATTGACGAAGCGCGGCATGTAATTCGATGCGCCCGCGATCACCATCTCGCGTTGCCGTGTTACCTTATCGCAAATGCCCTGGGGCGGTCCCAGTGCCTGGATATATTCCGCGGTCTGGCGGGTGCGCGTGGTGAACAGATTACAATAACCTTCGAGCGATGGACTGAAAACAATCTTGGGCGGATAGGAAATGGAATCGGGCGGCGTCTTCCAGCCGGTGGCGAAGATCCACAGCAGCGGCACCATGGAAATGAGCGCATAGAGGATCACCAGGGTGGCGGCCACGCGCTTGGCCGCGGGCGAAGGTGCGACCACCGAGTGGGCTGAGCTGAGGGTGTCGCTCATCGTTGCTTCACCCTGTTGAGGGCCTTCACATAGATGTTTGCCAATCCGAATACGGCGACGAAGAGAATGATGGCGAAGGCCGAGGAATAGCCGGTGCGATACGCTTCGAAGGCCTGGCGCTTCAGCGTAATCGACGCAAGCTCGGTGGTCGAACCCGGCCCGCCGCCCGTCAGCAGCGTTACCATGTCGAACATCTTGAAATTTTCGATGCCGCGGAACAGCACCGCCAGCATGATGAACGGCAGCGCCATCGGCAGCGTGATCGACCAGAACTGCCGCCACTTCGAGGCGCGATCGACTTCGGCGGCCTCGTAAATGTAGTCGGGAATGGAACGCAGGCCCGCGAGGCAGATGAGCATCACATAGGGCGTCCACATCCAGGTATCGACGATGACAATGGCCCAGGGCGCCAGCGAAACCGATCCCAGCATTTCGAAGGACGATGCCGGAATGCCGGTGAAGAACGAGATGACGTGGTTGAACAGCCCGATCTGCGGCTGATACAGAAACTTCCAGAAATTGCCGACCACCGCGGGCGACAGCATCATCGGAATGAGAATGATGGTCGTCCACATGGCATGGCCGCGAAACTTGCGGTCGATGAGATAGGCAAGCCCGAAACCGATCAGCGTCTGGAAGACGATGGTCCAGAAAACGAAATGTGCCGTCGCCTGCATGGCGGCCCAAACCTCCACCGAGCCCAGGATGTCGCGATACCATTTGAGGCCGACATTGACGACAGGGCGGTTAGGCCGGTTCGAGGCATAATTGGTGAAGGACAGATAGATCGTCCAGAACAGCGGAAAAATGTTGATCGCCAGCAACAGGATCATCGTGGGTGCGATGAACAACCACGCGATGGCGCGATCCGAAAGTCCGCGTAACCCCCGTTGCAATCGGGGTGGCGCGGCAGAGGCGCGGTCGGAGATGGCATCAATATCGGTCATTGTGATTCCGTCCCCTCCGGCACCCCCGAACCAAAGCCCGGGAATGCCGCTGTAGGGATTTAGCAGACTGCTAGAGCTTGCCTTCTTCCTTGAAGATGGCGGTCCAGTCGACAATCAGGCCGTCGAGCGCTTCCTTGGCGGTGCCCTTGTCGGCCACGACATAGTCGTGCAGGCGCTTCTGCATGGCTTGCAGGAGCGAGGCATAGGCCGGCTCCTGCCAGAAGTCCTGCACACCGCCCATGGCTTCGAGGAACTGGGCGGCGAAAGGCTGCGAGTCCTTGAAGGCCGGATCGTTCAGCACCACGTTGTGGGCGGCATAGCCGCCGAGCGACCACCATTTCTTCTGCACGTCCGGCTGGGCAAACCACTTGATGTAGGCGAGCGCCCCTTCCATGTTGTCGGTGTTGGCAACAACCGAGATGCCTTGGCCGCCGAGCGTTGAAGCGGCGATTTTCTGGCCGGGATTGACAAAGAAGCCGGTCTTGTCGCCCACCTTTTCGTCCTTGGCCATGCCGGGCATGAAGGCGAACCAGTTCATCATCATGGCAACCTGGCCCGACTTGAAGGCATCAAGACCTTCGCCCATGTAGCTGTCGGTGTAGCCCGGCGGTGTGCAGCACTTGTAGATGGCCTTGTACATTTCGAGGCCCTTGACGGCGTCCTCGGAATTTACGGCACCTTCCATGTCATACTTGCCGGGCGTGGTCTCGTATTTGAAACCATAGGGATAGAGCGCCGAGGTGGCCCCCATGGTGATGCCTTCCGAGGCTCGCTCGGTGAATATCGCCGCGCCATAGACCTTCTGGCCGTCGATCTCGCGGTTCTGGAAGAATTCCGCCGTTTCCTTTAGCTCTTCCCAGGTCTTGGGCGGAGCGAGGTCGCGGTTGTACTTGGCCTTGTATTCGGCCTGCAGTTCCGGCTTGGCGAACCAGTCCTTGCGATAGAACCAGCCGTTGGCGTCGCCCATGGCGGGCAGCGCCCAATAGTTCGGCGTGCCCTTCGGCCAAGTCGAATAGGCATAGACGGTGGCCGGTGCGAAGTCCGACATCTTGATTCCTTCCTTATCGAAGAAATCATTGAGCTTCACGTAATAGCCGTTCTCGGCGGAACCGCCGATCCATTGCGAGTCGCCGATCAGCAGATCGCAGAGCTTGCCGCCGGAATTCAGCTCGTTGAGCACACGGTCGGCGAAGTTCGGCCAGGGCACGAATTCATACTTCATCGTCGTGCCCGTTTGTTTTTCGAAATCTTTCGAAAGTTCAACAAGCGCGTTGGCTGGGTCCCAAGCCGCCCAGCACAGGGTCAATTCGGCAGCTTGGGCCTTTGTCTGGCCGACGATAAACATAAAGCTGGTAGCGGCCAGCGCCGTCGCGGTTTTCAGGAACGTCTTCATGCGGTGTCCTCCCATTTTGGACGCTCGTGCGGAACCCACGCTGGACCCGCCGAGGTATCCCGAGCCATGAGGGCAGGGGAATTTCTTGTTCAGTGGTTTTGTTTAGTAAACACGATTTACTAAACATGACAAGTGGGTCACTGTGCAGGTGCGAGATGTTGGCCTATATCGATATTGCCGTGATTTTTATCGTCAGCGGGATTCCTCCAGCGTCGATATCGGCAATACAAAGCCCGCCTTCACCCGGTCCATCACCACCAGGGTCTTGAAGCTCTTGATGTCGGGGTTTTCATAAAAGAACCGGCGGGTAAACTGCTCGTACTCTTCCATGTCGCGAGCGGTCACGACGAGAACGAAGTCGGCGTCCCCGGTCACATAATATCCGGTCATCACCTCTTTGGTTGAACGGATTGCGTTCTTGAAGCGGTCGATGATATCGGCGCGCTCGCGTTCCAGCGACACCAGAACCAGCATCGAGACCGGCCGCCCCGCCGCCTTGGGCGAAACAATGGCAACATCCCCTTCGATGACGCCTTCATCGCGCAACTTTTTCAGCCGCCGCTGGCAGGCCGTGGCGGATAGGCCCACCGAACCGGCGAGTTCATCGGACGTCAGGCGATTGTTCAACTGCACCGCCTCGAGAAGCTTAACATCGATACGATCCAGCTTCATGAACATCCTCGGCCAAAGCCATCCAAAAATACTCTGGCGGATTTCCGGTATAGCGTCGATAGCTGCTAGTTCTCCATCCTCATGCCCTCGCGGGTAAGTTCGTCCATCACCGAGTTCACCGCGGCGCCCGCGGTCGTAATCATGTCGTCGACTTCGGATTTACTCATCACCAGCGGCGGCGCAAAACCGAGGATATCGCCGTGGGGCATGGCACGGGCGATCAGGCCCCGCTCCATGCAAGCCTTGGCCATGCGGGCGCCGACCTTGAGAGAGGGATCGAATCGCCGTTTGTCCGCCCGGCTGGCGACAAACTCAATTGCGGCCAGCATACCCACGCCGCGAACCTCGCCCACGATCGGCAGCTGCGCGAAAGTCGTCTGCATTTTCTGGTGAAGGTGTGCGCCGACGCGCTCGGCATTGCCCGCCAGATCATCACGCTCGACGATGTCGAGCACGGCGTTGGCCGCCGCGGCCGCCAGTGGGTGGCCGGAATAGGTATAGCCGTGCGAGAAGGCGCCGACGCGCCCGGCGCCTTCCTCCATGACCTTGTAGACTTTCTCGCCCACGATGGCAGCCGACATGGGCACGTAGGCGGAAGTCAGACCTTTGGCCACCGTGATCAGATCGGGCTCGATACCGTATCTGTGACATCCGAAAGGCCTGCCGATGCGTCCGAAAGCTGTAATGACCTCGTCGGCGATCAACAGAATATCGTGGCGCTTCAGCACTGCCTGAATTGCCGGCCAATAACCGGCGGGCGGGGGGATAATGCCACCGGTGCCCAGCACCGGTTCGGCAATGAATGCGCCCACGGTTTCCGGGTCCTCGCGCACGATAAGCGCTTCAAGCTCGGCGGCGCGGCGCTTCGAGAACTGCTCCTCCGTTTCGCCGGGCTCGCTACCCCAGTAGTGATGGGGAACACCGGTGCGCAGGATGCCGGAGACGGGCAAATCCATGTGATCGTGATAGAAACTCATGCCGGTGAGTGAACCCGCCAGGACCGAGCAACCGTGGTAGCCCCGCTCCCGGGCGATAATCTTTTTCTTGCGGGGTTTGCCCCTCAAATTGTTGTAGTACCAGACCAGCTTCGCCTGGGTTTCGTTGGCGTCGGAGCCGGAGAGGCCATAGAAGACCTTGCTCATTTTTCCCGGCGCCGTACGAACCAGGCGTTCGGACAGGCGGACGAGCGGCTCATTCGTATGGGCGGCGTAGGTATGGTAATAGGCGAGCGCGTGGGCCTGGCGGGAAATTGCCTCGGCCACTTCCTTGCGCCCGTAGCCCACGTTCACGCAGTAGAGGCCAGCGAAGCCATCGATGAACTCGCGCCCGGCCGCATCCTTTATGCGCACGCCCGATCCCCCGGTTACAATCCGGGGCTCGCCTTGGGCTCCGGATGCGAACTCCTTGAGTTGCGTGAACGGATGGAGGACGGTCGCCCGATCGATGGGCCCGAGTTCCTGAACGAGGTTCATGTAGAATTTCCTTTGCTGCCTGAACGGCATATCCTAGGGAATACAATCAGTTAAAGGCAGCTTTTCCTTGTAAATTATGCAGTTTTACAGCTAATAATGCCTATCCTGCGCAGAAATTACTCGCCATGTCTGGATTCCACGCATGAGGTCCAAAAATAAATGGCCTGGCGCGCTGCCGTGCATTTTGTTTCTCGGAGAGGAACTACGGCCATCGCAGATCATTGACTCGGTTGGATTACAAACATGTGGAGAAAACACCATGCCGCGGCCAACCCGTGCAAAAATAGAGCGTCAGGAAGATCGTCTCGACCGGGAGTTGGATGAAGCCAAGGCCAAACCCCATCCGGAAACGGCTGGGCCACTGGCAGACGAAATAACCGTAGATGCCGAAGATCGCCAGGAGGCGGATATCGAGCCATCGGAGGTTAACGAGCGTTCGATTCAAAAAGACAGCACTAAGCCAGATAAGGATCAAGCGTAGCGTTTGGAACAATCGCTCCTAGGGCGATTTGAGGAACTGGTGGAGTAGCGTTTCAGCCATAGAGCAATTGCGCAAGGCTGAGTCTGGAGACTCCAGATCAAGTTTTCCGGCCTCATACTGTGCGATAATCCGGGGGTGGATATAACTCTTTCGCACGATGGCCGGCGTGTTGACGAGATGCTCGCTGATTTCTTTTGCAACAGCCGATATCACACGCCGGCAGCCCGCCCGCGATTTCGGACGCGGTATTCCGGTAAGCCGGGCAACCGCGATCGCCGAGGCATAGAGTGTTCGAAAGTCCTTGGCGGAAATGGTCTGCTTGCTGATGCTGGTGAAGTAGGCATTGAGGTCGGTAGCGGTCATTTTCCTCCACCCGCTGGATGTTTGGAGGTTAAACAAGCGGCGGCCAGGCAATTGGATCAGGCTTGCAAGACCAGACGCCAGCTTGCGGTCGGACACGGAGACATCAATCCGCTTTTTTCCCTTACCTGGAAATATCAGACGGATTTGGTCGCCCGAAATTTGCATATGACGCTTCAATAACGTGGCAACGCCACGGCCGCTTTCTTCGCCAGCATAGGCCTCGTGGCCGGCGCGAAGATGCAAACGGTCCACCAGTCTCGCCGCGGCGGCTAGGGCCAATTTGCCGGATGGATCGGCGAGATCGCGCCTGATCGCCGTTCTTATGCGCGGCAAGGCGGAGATTAATTTCTGCAATCTCTGATCCTTGGCCGCCGCCCTTATAGCCTCCCATTCCGCGTGGTAGATATATTGCAGCCGGCCCGCATCGTCGCGGCCCACCGCCTGGATGTGGCTGCGAGGGTCGGCACTGATCCTGACATCTTTCCAGGCCGGGGGTATGGCGAGCTCATCCACCCGTTCCCTATGGCGGGTTGAGACAGACTGGGTCTGATGTCTGACGAGCCGCGTGCCACGGCCATGCTTTACGCGGCGAATGGTGAAATCGCCCACATCCACTTTCCGGAGACGGCCAGCCAGAAGTGGTCGAGTCATTTGATCAGCCATCGCTACACAACGCTTGGGTTCATTCAGTCGTTCCTTGATCCCGAATTTGACGCAAGGTTACGTAATGGTTCAGATTTTTTTATAGATAGGGGAACCCTTTTTGGAGTCTAGCGTTTTGGGAAACTGGGGTTGCTACTGACTTAACCGGCATGAGGTGGGGATGACCGATCGGACGCGGCCGCGAGCGCTGATTGTTGAAGACGAACCGCTGGTTTTACTGGATTTGGAGGATACCCTCACGGATTTGGGGTACAGCGTGGTGGACAAGGCCCGGGATTTGGTAACGGGACTTATACTGGCGCGGGACCTTGAGCTTGATGTGGCCGTGTTGGATGTCAATCTCGCCGGGCTGAGCAGCGCTAAAATAGCTGATCTGCTCAACGAAAGGGGCGTGCCTTTTCTGCTGGTCAGCGGTTATACGGAAGCCGGCATTCCGGAGCGCCATAGGAACAGCGTGCGCATCGCAAAGCCCTATGAAGCCGCAACGCTCCGTCGCGCCTTGGGAAATTTGCTCGGCGCCAAGGCTCCCGCTAATCTATGAAAAGATGTCCTCGAGTCGAAGTGCGGAGGGGTAATCCACGATGGCCAAAACGGCTGAGCTGAAGAAGAATCGCGAACCCATGGTAGCCTCGCCGATCGCCCGCGAGGATATGCGGCCCGAGCAGCTCGCAGACCTGCTGAATGCGCTTCAGGCCATGCGGCGCGGCGATTTTTCCGTGCGGCTCGCTAATGTTCACTATGGCGTCCTGGGTAAGATTGCCGACACCTTCAACGACATTGTCGTGGCCAACCAGGAAATGGCCGGTCAGATTGAAAAGGTTGGCCAGGTCGTTGGACGTGAAGGCAAGATCCGCCAGCGCGTGAAGTTAACCCTGGCGAGCGGCGCCTGGGGGGAGATGGCTAGCTCGGTGAACACGCTGATCGACGACTTGCTGCGGCCGACGAGCGAGGTGACGCGCGCCATCGCCGCCGTGGCCCAGGGCGACCTGCTGCAAACAGTCCGGCTCGACGTGGACGGCCGGCCGCTCCAGGGCGAGTTTCTGCGCTCAGCCACCATCGTGAACACCATGATCAAGCAGTTGGGCGTGTTCACCTCGGAGGTGACGCGTGTGGCCCGTGAGGTGGGCACCGAAGGCAAGCTCGGCGGCCAAGCCCAGGTGAGCGAGGTGACGGGCGTGTGGAAAGAGTTGACCGAAAGCGTCAACTCAATGGCGAACAATTTGACGGGTCAAGTCCGCAACCTTGCCGAAGTGACCATCGCGGTGGCCAACGGCGACTTGTCGAAGAAGATCACAGTGGACGTGCGCGGTGAAATCCTGCTGCTCAAGGAAGCCATCAATACCATGGTGGACCAATTGCGTTCGTTCGCCGCCGAAGTGACGCGTGTTGCCCGCGAGGTCGGTACCGAAGGAAGACTGGGCGGCCAGGCCGTGGTGCCGGGCGTCGACGGAACGTGGAAGGATTTGACTGATAACGTCAATCTGCTCGCAGCCAACCTCACGACGCAAGTGCGCAACATCGCCGAAGTGACCACAGCCGTGGCGCGCGGCGACCTTTCGCGCAAGATCACCGTGGACGTCAAAGGTGAAATTCTCGAGCTCAAAAACACCATCAATACGATGGTGGACCAGCTTAACGGCTTTGCCTCGGAAGTGACGCGCGTGGCCCGCGAAGTGGGCACCGAAGGCAATCTCGGCGGCCAGGCGCAGGTGCCGGGCGTTGCCGGCACATGGAAAGACTTGACCGACAGTGTGAACTTCATGGCCAGCAACTTGACGGGCCAGGTGCGCAACATCGCCGAAGTTGCGACCGCCATCGCCAATGGCGACTTGTCGCGCAAGATCACGGTGAACGTCAGCGGCGAAATCTTGCAGCTCAAGGAAACCGTCAACACCATGGTGGACCGGCTCAACGGCTTCGCCTCGGAAGTGACGCGTGTCGCTCGCGAAGTGGGCACGGAAGGCAAGCTCGGCGGCCAGGCGCAGGTGGCCGGTGTCGCCGGAACCTGGAAAGACTTGACCGACAACGTCAACTTCATGGCGAGTAACCTGACAGGTCAGGTGCGCAACATCGCCGAAGTGGCGACCGCCATCGCCAATGGCGACTTGTCCCGCAAGATCACAGTGAACGTCAGCGGCGAAATCCTGCAGCTCAAGGAAACCATCAACACGATGGTGGACCAGCTCAATGCGTTCTCGGGCGAAGTGACACGCGTGGCGCGCGAAGTGGGCACCGAAGGAAAGCTCGGCGGCCAGGCGCAGGTGCGCGGCGTTGCCGGAACCTGGAAAGATTTGACTGACAGTGTGAACTCGATGGCGGGCAACCTCACGGGCCAGGTACGCAACATCGCGGAAGTGACGACCGCCGTCGCCAAAGGCGACTTGTCGCGCAAGATCACGGTGGACGTGAAAGGTGAGATTCTCGAGCTCAAGAACACCATCAATACGATGGTGGACCAGCTCAACGGCTTTGCCGGCGAAGTGACGCGCGTGGCGCGCGAAGTCGGCACCGAAGGCAAGCTGGGCGGCCAGGCCGCCGTGCCCGGAGTTGCTGGAACCTGGAAAGATTTGACCGACAACGTCAACTCCATGGCCAGCAACTTGACAGGACAGGTGCGCAACATCGCCGAAGTGGCAACCGCCATCGCCACGGGCGACCTCTCCAAGAAGATTACGGTGGACGTGCGCGGTGAAATCCTGCTGCTGAAGGAAACCATGAACACCATGGTGGAGCAGCTGCGTTCCTTTGCCGCCGAAGTGACGCGCGTTGCCCGTGAAGTCGGCACCGACGGAAGACTCGGTGGCCAGGCGGTGGTGCCGGGCGTTGCCGGAACGTGGAAGGATTTGACCGACAACGTCAACCAGCTCGCCGCCAATCTCACCACGCAAGTGCGTAACATCGCCGAAGTGACGACCGCTGTGGCGCGCGGCGACTTGTCTCGCAAGATCACGGTGGACGTGAAGGGCGAAATTCTCGAACTCAAGAACACCATCAACACGATGGTGGACCAGCTTAACGCGTTCGCCTCGGAAGTGACGCGCGTGGCGCGCGAAGTGGGCACTGAAGGCAGGTTGGGCGGCCAGGCGCAGGTGCCCGGTGTCGCCGGTACCTGGAAAGACTTGACCGACACGGTCAACGTGATGGCCGCAAACCTAACCGAGCAGGTGCGCGGCATCGTGAAGGTGGTGACCGCCGTGGCCGATGGCGATCTGAAGCAGAACCTTACCGTCAAATCCAAAGGCGAGGTAGCGGCACTGGCCGAAACCATCAACAACATGACCGGCACCTTGGCAACCTTCGCCGATCAGGTGACGAGTGTTGCCCGCGAAGTGGGCGTCGAAGGCCGCTTGGGCGGCCAGGCCAACGTCCCTGGTGCTGCCGGCACCTGGAAAGATTTGACGGGCAACGTCAATCTGCTCGCCGCGAACCTGACGACGCAAGTGCGCGCCATCGCCGAGGTGGCGACGGCCGTTACCAAGGGCGACTTGACCCGCTCTATCCAGGTCGAGGCGCGAGGCGAAGTGGCCGAACTCAAAGACAATATCAATACCATGATCGATAATTTGCGGCTCACCACCGAGCGGAATTCCGAGCAGGACTGGCTGAAGACCAACCTCGCCAAGTTTACCAACATGCTTCAGGGACAGCGCGATCTGGCGACGGTGGGACAGTTGCTGCTGTCGGAGCTGGTGCCGCTGGTCAAGGCGCACCACGGCCTGATCTATCAGATGGCGGCGGAAGGATCGCAATTGCAATTGATGGCGGCCTACGCGGATCATCACCAGGCACCCTATCCCGTCGAGATCAAGGTCGGCCATAGCTTCATTGGCCAATGTGCCAGGGACAAGCGCCGCGTCCTCATCGATGACATCCCCGTGGACACGCCGCGCATTGGTTCGGTCTCACTCGACGTTCTGCCGCGCAGCATCGTGGTTCTGCCGGTGGTGTTCGAGGACCGGGTGAAGGCCGTCATTTCTCTCTCCTCCTTGCACGAGTTCGATGCCGCCCAGTTGCAATTCCTCGATCTGCTGACAGCCAGCATCGGCATTCTTCTCAACAGCATCGAAGCGACGATGCAGACGGAATCCCTGCTGGAGCAATCACAAACGCTCGCCGCCGAGTTGCAGACGCAACAGGGTGAGTTGCAGCAGACCAACGAAAAGCTCGAGCAAAAGGCCCAGCAATTGGCCGAACGCAACGTCGAAGTCGAACGCAAGAACGAGGAAATCGAACAGGCCCGCGGAGCACTTGAGGAAAAGGCTTCGGAACTGGCGCTAACATCCCGTTATAAATCGGAATTCTTGGCTAATATGAGCCACGAATTGCGCACCCCGCTCAACAGCATTTTGATCCTCGGGCAACAACTTACCGACAATCCGGAAGGCAACCTGACGCCCAAGCAGGTGGAGTTCGCCCGCACCATTCACGGCGCGGGTACCGATCTCCTCAACCTGATCAGCGATATTCTCGACCTTTCCAAGATCGAGTCGGGAACCGTCAGCGTCGATATCGAAGAGGTTGCGTTTACCAATCTCGCTGAAATGATCGCTCGCCCGTTCCGCCATGAGGCGGAGCGGCGCAGGCTTTCCTTCGATCTGCAAATCGACCCGCAACTGGGCCGTTCGATGACCACCGATCCCAAGCGCCTGCAACAAGTCTTGAAAAACCTGCTGTCGAACGCTTTCAAGTTCACCGACCACGGCGGGGTGCGGCTTACGGTGTCCGCCGTCATATCGGGATTCAATGCGGCTCATCCGATGCTGCGGCAGGCCGCCCAGATCGTGGCATTCGAAGTGGTGGATACCGGCATCGGCATTCCCACGGAAAAACAGAAGATCGTTTTCGAAGCCTTCCAGCAGGCCGATGCCAGCACCAGCCGGAGATATGGCGGCACGGGGCTTGGTCTTGCCATCAGCCGCGAACTCGCCAATCTGCTGGGCGGCGAAATTCACCTGAGAAGCTCGCCCGGCGTGGGCAGCACGTTCACGCTCTATCTGCCGGTGCGATATGTGGGGCCTGAGGTCACGCGCCGGGGCGTTAAAGCCAATAGACCGGCAGAAATCGAGGGCCACGCCATCGAGGCACCGGCCGATCCCATCCCGGAAATGATACCCGATGACCGCGAGGTCATCGAACCCGGCGACAGAACACTCCTCATCGTCGAGGACGATCCGCACTACGCGCGCGTATTGGTCGATCTCGCCCATGACAATGGTTTCAAGGTGATCGTGGCGTCGCGCGGGGCGGATGCCATCCAGCTTGCCCAGGAATACTTGCCATCGGCCATCTCGCTCGATGTGTTTCTTCCCGACATGCTGGGCTGGTCGGTGCTGAGCCAGTTGAAGAAGGCCTCCGCCACACGGCACATCCCGGTGCAGATGATCACCCTCGACGAGGACCGGCAGCATGGCCTGGCGCGGGGAGCGTTTTCATTCATGACGAAGCCGGCTTCCAGCGACGGCATCGGCGCGGCCTTGGCCCGCATCAAGACCTATGCCGAGCCCCGGCGGAAGCGGCTTCTGGTCGTTGAGGACAATCCGGCGGAACAATTGGGAATTACCGAGTTGCTGGCCCACGACGATATCGAAATCGAAACGGCCTCCACGGGTGCGGCTGCTTTCGACAAGCTCCGTGCGGCACCCGCCGACTGCATCGTTCTCGATCTCAGGCTCCCGGACATGACGGGCTTTGAGGTGCTTGAGGAGCTTTCCCGGCATGAGGAGCTCGCCGACATTCCGGTGGTCGTGTTCACCGGCCGGGAGCTTTCGGCCGAGGAGGACGCGCAACTTCATGCGCTCGCCCGCAGCATCGTGGTCAAGGGCGTCGAATCGCCCGACCGGCTGCTTGATGAGACGGCGTTGTTCCTGCATCGGGTGATCGGCGAATTGCCCATCGAAAAGCAGAACATGATCGAGCGGCTGTACAGTTCCGACGACGATTTGATCGGGCGCACGGTATTGCTCGTCGACGATGACGCGCGTAATTTGTTCGCGCTCGGCAGCGTGCTTGAAAGGCGCGGCATGCAAGTCTTGACCGCGACGACGGGCCGCGAGGCGATCGAGCTGATCGAGGCAACGCCCGACCTCGCAATCGTGCTCATGGACATCATGATGCCGGAGATGGATGGCTATCAGACGATCCATGCGGTGCGGAGCGACGCGTCGTTCCGGCGCCTGCCAATCATCGCGCTGACGGCCAAGGCGATGAAGGGCGACAGGGAGAAATGCCTTGAGGCCGGAGCTTCCGATTATCTGGCGAAGCCCGTGAACACCGAACAGTTGCTATCGGCACTGCGCATGTGGCTGCACCGCTAGGGAGGGTTGTCTTGCATCGGATCGCACTCTCCGCCCTTATTCTCCCTCCCCCTTGCGGGGAGGAATTAAGGGTGGGGGCCGCTCCGGCCTCTCCAGGAAATGCTGAAAAGAATTTTCTGTTAGACCACCCGACCCCCACCCCTGCCCCTCCCCCTTGCGGGGAGGGAGAAGGTTGACCAAAATGCAGACGGCGGAGCCGGTAAAGATACTGCTTGTCGACGATCAGCCGGCGAAGCTCTTGAGCTATGAAACGGTATTGAGCGAACTTGGCGAAGAGTTGATCCGGGCCAATAATGCGCGCGAAGCGCTGGAACAGCTTCTCAAGAACGACGTCGCTGTCATCCTCATCGACGTCGTGATGCCCGATCTCGACGGATTTCAACTCGCCGAGATGATCCGCGAGCATCCCCGCTTCAAGAAGACCGCAATTATCTTCGTCTCCGCAGTTCACATGGCCGATGCGGACCGGCTGCGCGGCTATCACCTTGGTGCTGTTGATTATGTGCCGGTGCCAGTCGTTCCGGAGCTGTTGCGCGCCAAGGTCAAGGTGTTTGCCGAACTCTACCGCAAGACGCAGCAGCTTGAAAAACTCAATGAAGAACTGGAGCGCCGTGTTGAAGAGCGCACCGCGGAGCTTGAGGTTTCCAACGCTCGCCTGAAGATGGCAGTGGACGTGGCGCAGCTGGCAACATGGGAGTGGGATTTTGCTACGGGCATGGTCGGCTGGCCGGAGAAAGACGTCGGGTTTTTTGGGCACGCCGCCGCCACAGGCGCGACATTTGAGCAAATGCTCGCCAGTGTGCATCCTGATGACCGACTCTCGACCGAGACGGCGTTGCGCCGCTCAAGCGAGACGGGAGCACCCTATCACCATGTCTACAGGACTTCGGGACCGGACGGTTCGATGGTTTGGCGCGATGCGCGGGCCAGGGCGGAAATGGATGCGGCGGGCCGCCCGGCTCGCCTGGTCGGCGTGGCCATGGACATCACGGAGCACAAACTTGCCGAGGAACGGCAAGAGATCATGTTGCAGGAACTGCACCACCGGGTCAAGAATACGCTGGCGACCGTGAAGGCAATTGCCAATTTGTCCAAACGGACCGCGACCGATGTCGAAACCTTCTGCAGTGCATTCAACAGCCGCATCGTGTCGCTCAGCAAGACTCACACGCTGCTGGTGACCCACAAATGGAGCCGGATCGGCCTCTTGGATATTCTGACGAGCGAAATCAGCGGATTCGATGACGGTATCGGAGGGCGGGTCGTTTTTCGGGGGCCACCCATCGACTTGCCGTCGCAGACGGCTTTATCCCTCGGCATGGCCTTTCACGAGCTGGCAACGAATGCGGCGAAATACGGCTCGCTCTCGGTTCCCGCCGGACGCTTGGCGGTCGACTGGTCCGTGGCTGATGGCGAAGATGGCAGCCGCACCTTCAAGCTACAATGGCGCGAACGGGGCGGGCCGCCGGTAGCGCAACCCACCCGGCAAGGATTCGGATCCATCCTCATGGAAAAATTGTTCGATGGGCAGGCCGGCGTTTCCATGAAGATCCAGTTCGATCAGGCGGGCCTCGAATTCGATCTCGCCATGCCGTGGTCGCCGCACGAGCCGGCCCGGGAGGCGCGGCAAATCCAATAAAGCAGAGCGATGGCGGCGAAGAAGAAAACCGATATTTATGTCGGAATCGGCGGTTGGACCTACGAACCCTGGCGCGGAACGTTTTATCCCGCAGGCCTGCCGCAGAAGCGGGAACTGGAATACGCCAGCCGTAAACTGACGTCGATTGAGATCAATGGCACCTACTACGGCTCACAGAAACCCGAGAGCTTCGCCAAATGGCGGGAGGAGACACCGGAGGGTTTTGTATTCGCGCTGAAAGGTCCGCGATACGCGACCAACCGGCGCGTTCTCGCCGAAGCCGGCAGTTCCATCGAGCGTTTCTTCGCGAGCGGGGTTGCGCAATTGCAGGAAAAGCTCGGGCCTATCAACTGGCAATTCATGGCCACGAAAAAATTCGATTCCGGAGACTTCGAGGAATTTCTGAAACTTCTTCCCAAGCGAGTCGATGGCAGGATTGTCCGTCACGCCGTTGAAGTCCGGCACGAAAGTTTCAAGACGCCCAATTTTGTTGCTCTAGCGCGGAAGTATGAGGTGGCGGTCGTGATGGCCGCGGACTCACCCTACCCTCAGATAGATGAGAGCACGGCATCTTTCGTTTACGCCCGCATCATGGGAACGCTGGAAAGCGAACAGGCCGGGTATCCAGACGCCGATCTGAATAAATGGGCCAGCAAAGCCTCGCGATGGGCAGCAGAGGGCGGCGGCCGCGACGTTTTCCTTTATGTGATCAGCGGTTTCAAGACTCGCAATCCCGCGGCTGCCATGGCAATAACCGCCCGGCTTCCCCGCGACGCTTGAGGCGCAGCCGGTCATGCAAAGCTGTGAGGTCAAATGAGCGACCACGACGGTCTAAGTCGTGAAGAACGATTGAGCAACCTGAAACGAAAGTTCAAATCCGGATCGCATTTTGGCCATCGGACGATGAATTTCAAGGGGTCTATCACTGGGTCCGCGTCTTGGCGTTGGGCATAACCACCGGGGCACTTTTCAGCTATCTCTATCTATCGCCGTGGCCATTGACGGTAACACTGAAACACCTCGCATCCTTTCCCAATTGCGCCGCCGCACGCGCCGTGGGACTCGCACCCGCGAACAAAGGGAATCCTGGCTACTGGCGGCACCACGACCGCGATGAAGACGGTAAAGCATGTGAGCCGTGGACGCATGGTTGACATGACGTTATAGACGCCATTCCCAAGATGGATTTGCGGCTTTCATATGAGAGTTTGTCTTCATGACCTCAATCAACATCACTTATCTCAATGGCCGGGACATCGACCGTATCAATCTGACCGACAGCGAGATTCTCGGAGCCGTTGAAGACGCATTGGTGGCGGCGGGGAGGGGGCAGACTGTCATCGAACCGCGCACGCATCTCATTCCAGATGAAAAATTCAACGGACACTTCAACATTCTGCGCGGCTATGTGGCGCCGCTCGATCTTGCCGGCGTGAAGGTCGTGGGCGATTTCCACGAGAATTACAAATCGGGATTGCCTTCGGAAATGGCGATCCTCAATCTTTTCGATCCGCGAACCGGCATGCCGAAGGCGATCATCGACGCCACCGCCATTACCGAATGGCGCACCGGCGCCCTCACCGCCATCGGCGCAAAACATCTGGCGCCGCGCAATCCACGCATTCTCGGCCACGTCGGTGCGCGCGGAACTTCGTACTGGAATATCCGGTTGCTGGACCGGCTTTTCGATTTCGCCGAAATCCGCGTCCATTCGCGAAGGCCCGAAAGCCGCCAAGCCTTTGCCCAGCGCCTTTCCGCCGATCTGGGTAAGACCGTCACCGCGACGGAGGATTGGGAGAGCTGTTTTGCCAATGCCGATATTCTCGTCGAAGCTTCGCGCCTCGATAAACCCGAGCCGCTGCTGAAATCTTCGTGGGTGAAACCGGGCGCGCTCATCATTCCCTATGGCACCATGAGCGCCCTTGAACTCGATCTCACCGACCGCATGGACAAGATCGTGGTCGACGACCGGGGCCAGATGCTGGCCGGTCCCTTTGGAGCCCTCAGGCCCCACATCAACGCAGGCAAAGTCTCACCCGAAACAGTTCATGCGGAAATCGGTGAAATCTGCGCCGGCCTGAAACCAGGGCGAACCTCCGATGACGAAACAATCCTGTTCTGGCACCGGGGACTTGCCACCAGCGACATAGCACTTGGCGCCGCCATTCTTGAAAAGGCCGCGCAGTTGAAGATCGGCACCAGCCTCGTCTATAGGTGACGGGCATTTCCCCAGAGGCACCATGACCGTCACGCTTGCCACCCGCAACGATCTGACACTCGAAGCCTTGCGCCGCGTGGCGTGGCAAGGAGAGGGGGTGCAATTCTCCCCCACGGCGGTGAAACGCATGGCCGAGGAGCGGCAACGCTTTATGGCGCTTATCGAGGAGCCCGGCATTACCGTCTATGGCGTCACCAGCGGTTATGGCCAGCATGCCAAGAAACGGCTCTCGGCTGAAGACCGCAAACTCCATGCGAAGCGCCCGCCAACGCCGGCTGCCGCGTCCTGGGGCGATTTCGTGCCGGAGCGGGTGGTGCGCGCCATTATTTTTGCAAGACTCGCCAATTTTATCGAGGGCCATGCCGCCATCACGCCGGACGTCGCCGTTGCGGTGGCCGCCATGCTGGATGGCAGGCCGCTGCCCAAAGTACCGGCCCGGGGGCAAGGCGGTGCTGGCGAAATTCTTTCGCTTGGCCATGCCTTCCGCGCACTCGCCGCGGCGGCGCCGGTGGCGGAAAAGGATGTTCTCTCCCTCATCAACGGTTCGCCATCAGCAGCTGCACTGGTTTCGGATACGGCTCTTGCGGCGGCGGCGCGGCTGGCCGTGGCGGTGGACGTGTTTGCACTGGCGGCGGAGGCCTTCAATGCGCCGCTGAGTCATTTCGCGGTGGAACTTGGCGAGCTCTGGAACAATCCTCACGATGCTTGGGCGCTGGCGCAATTGCGCGGCGCGATAGGGCAAGGCGAAAGCGGGGGGCGCCGGCCCTATCAGGCGCCGGTGAGCTTCCGTATCCTGCCGCGCATGCTGGGCCAGGCTCGGCGGGCCGAACGGCTTGCCGCGGAAGTCGCGGAAGAATCGCTGGCCGCCGTCACCGACAATCCGGTGATGCTCGCGCCCGACGAAGAACACACGCTTGGGCAGATCATCAGCACGGGCGGCTTTCATAATCCCCATGCCGTCATGGCCATGGATGCGGTGACGGCGGCTAGCGTCAATCTCATCACGATCGCAGAGCGCATGTCTGCCAAACTCCTCGACGGCAATGTGTCGCTGCTACCGGACCAACTGGGCGTTGGCGGCGTGGAAGCCTATCTCGGGTGCCTGCCCATGGCGATCACCGGCTATGAAGAAGAAGCGAGGGTCCTTGCCGGTGCGACTTTGCTGCCCGGCTCCGAATCGGGCGGCTTTGGACAAAACGACGTTGCCTCGCCTGTATTCCTCGCATGGTCGAAGCAGGAGAAAACCGGCGCACTTTTGGAGGCGGCACTCGCCAGCCTTGCTTTCATTGCGATGAGGGCTTTGACCGCCACAGATCGCCCGGTGCCTTCAAAACTTGAAAGCCTGGCCAAGGACATTCGCCGTTTTATTCCCGAACCGGATGCGGCCGAGCCTTTGGGGCCTGCGGCCTATCAGCTCGAAGCCCGCTTGCGCGAACGGGTCTACAGTTAAGTTAGCCGTCGAGCAGATTGTGGCGGCCCAGTTTCTTCACGTCCTTCTCGCCGCACAATGCCATGGTGGTGTCGAGTTCCTTGGCGATGATCTGGAGCGCCAGCCTGACGCCCGCTTCGCCCATGGCGCCAAGGCCATAGAGAAAGGCCCGGCCGATGTAGGTGCCCTTGGCGCCCAGGCACAGGGCTTTCAGCACATCCTGTCCCGAGCGAATGCCGCCATCCAGATGAATTTCGATCTTGTCCCCTACCGCATCGACGATTTTCGGCAACATGCTGATGGAGGACGCCGCGCCATCGAGCTGGCGGCCGCCGTGGTTGGAGACGATGATAGCATCGGCGCCAGTCGCGACCGCGCTCCGCGCGTCCTCCGGATCGAGAATGCCCTTGAGGATCAGCTTGCCGCCCCAACGCTTCTTGATCCACGCAACATCGTCCCAGGTCAGGCGCGGATCGAACTGCTCAGCAACCCAGATCGCTATCGAGGAGATATCACTAACGTCCTTGGCGTGCCCGACGATATTGCGAAAGGTGCGCCGCTTGGTACCCAGCATGCCAAGGCACCATCGCGGATGCATTGCCATATCCAGAATGTTTCGGAGAGTGAGGTTCGGCGGCGTCGAAAGGCCATTGCGGATATCCTTGTGGCGCTGTCCGATGACCTGGAGATCAAGGGTGAGCACAAGGGCTGAACAATTCGCTGCCTTCGCACGGTCAATCAGCTTTTCGGTAAAAGAACGATCACGCATGACATAGAGCTGAAACCAGAAGGGCTTGCCGGTCGCTTCAGCAACATCCTCGATGGAACAAACACTCAAGGTCGACAGCGTGAAGGGGACGCCCTCCTTCAGCGCCACTCTTGCCGCGAGGATCTCGCCATCGGCATGCAGCATGCCGGCGGTGCTCGTGGGAGAGAGGGCCACGGGCATGGAAACGGGCTGGCCTATCATCTCGGTTTTCAGTGAGCGATCGGAGATATCGACCGCCACCCGTTGCCGCAGCAGAATCTTGGCGAAATCCGCTTCGTTGGCGCGGTAGGTGCTCTCCGTATAGGCGCCGGAGTCCGCATAATCGTAGAACATGCGCGGCACGCGCCGCTTGGCCATCGCTTGCACGTCCTTGATATCAAGAAAGTGGTTCAATCCATTAGCATTTCAAAAAAGAGCCGGCGGGAATGGGCCTCCCGCCGGCTCGCTGTTCATTGAATCAGGCGCTGATCTTACCTGACTGTTTCGCGGCATGGGTTGCCAGATAGTCCATGAGCGCCGGCGACAGGCAATCATAGGGTTGAAGGCCGATTTTCTTCAACCGCGTGCGCACCGCGTTCATCTGCGAGGGATCGAAACCCGTCTCGATGATCGATGAAACGAAAGCGGCGAATTCCGGCGGCGACCAGCCCTTGTCCCTGGAAAGCTCGGTATGGATGAAATCGAGTCCATGGAAGCCATGCCGGCCATTTTCGACACGGCCATACATGTGGACACCGCAGCCGATGCAGGCATGACGCTGGATGGTGGCGCTGGAATCGACAACGCGCAATTTCCCTTCATTTGCCGTGATGTTGAGATTATCGCGGGGAACCACGGCCACCACCGAGAATGTTGCCCCTTGCGGTTTCCAGCACTTCGTGCAGCCGCACGCGTGGTTGTGGGCACTTTGACCTTTGATGGTGACCACGACCTGATCTTCGGTGCATTTGCAGGTGAGGGTGCCGCCCGCGAAATTCTTCTTCGCACCGCCCAGCACGCCCCTGTCGATCGAAGGGTGCAGGCCAATCGGCTTTGCTTTTGATTTTGCCCTGGTCTTCGTTTTGGTGGTTTTCTTCGCTGCTTTCGCCATCGGCTCTTCCTCCCAATTGTTGCTCGAACCTAGAACACTACTACACTTCTGATCGACTCGCCCCGATGCATCAGATCGAAAGCGTCGTTGATCTTGTTGAGCGGCAGGGTGTGAGTGATCATCGGATCAATCTCAATCTTGCCGTTCATATACCAGTCCACGATCTTGGGAACATCGGTGCGACCGCGGGCTCCGCCAAAGGCCGTGCCCTTCCAGACCCGCCCCGTGACCAATTGGAACGGACGGGTTGCGATCTCCTGACCGGCACCCGCCACGCCGATGATGATCGATTGGCCCCAGCCCTTGTGGCAAGCCTCGAGAGCCACGCGCATCACCTTCACATTGCCGATGCATTCGAAGGTGTAGTCGGCGCCGCCACTGGTGAGATTGACCAGATGGGCCACAAGATCGCCGTCCACCTTCGATGGATTGACAAAATGGGTCATGCCGAAGCGGCGGCCCCAGGCTTCGCGATCATTGTTAAGATCGACGCCAATAATCATGCTGGCGCCGGCAAGCCTCAGGCCCTGAATTACATTGAGGCCAATGCCGCCCAGGCCGAAAACAATGCAGTTGGCGCCCGCCTCGACTTTTGCGGTGTTAATGACGGCGCCCACGCCGGTGGTGACGCCGCAGCCGATGTAGCAGATCTTGTCGAAGGGGGCGTCTTCCCGGACCTTGGCCAGGGCGATTTCCGGCAACACCGTGTAGTTCGAAAAGGTGGAGCAGCCCATGTAATGATGCACCATCTTACCCTTGTAGGAAAAGCGCGAGGTGCCGTCGGGCATGAGACCTTTGCCCTGGGTGACGCGGATTTTTTGGCACAAATTGGTCTTGGGGTTGAGGCAGTATTCGCACTCGCGGCATTCCGGCGTGTAGAGCGGGATAACATGGTCGCCCTTTTTCAGCGACGTGACGCCCGGGCCGACATCGACAACAACCCCTGCCCCTTCGTGGCCCATGATGGCCGGAAAAAGCCCTTCGGGATCGGCGCCAGATATGGTGAATTCGTCGGTATGGCAAATCCCCGTCGCCTTGATCTCGACCAGAACCTCGCCCTGCTTCGGCCCGTCGAGATCGACTTCAACGATCTCAAGCGGTTTGCCGGCCTCGAAGGCCACGGCGGCACGGGATTTCATGGAAACCTCTTTGAAGGAACGGCCCCGGCGGAAGACCCGCAATCAAACGTGAAAATGCGGTACTCGTCAACGGCTGCGGACGAAAAATGAAAAGACAATTGACCTCCAGTCCGCTACCGGCCATCAACCGGGCGATTCCACGGCCCGTGGAAACTGCCTTTTTCATCCAGACGCTCGAAACCGTGGGCCCCGAAGAAATCGCGTTGGGCCTGGATAAGGTTGGCGGTGCCGCGGTTTTGGCGGTAACCGTCGAAGTAAGCTAGCGCGGAAGAAAGAGCCGGTGCCGGGGAGGCCTCACGCGCGGCTTCGGCCACGACACGGCGCAAGGCTGGGTGAACCTCCTTCATCATGGCTACGAATTCCGGGGCCTTCAGGAGGTTTCCCTTGCCGCCCGAGGCGGTGAAGGCCGAGGCGATCTCATCGAGAAACTGCGATCGTATAATGCAGCCCGCTCGCCAGATGCGGGCGATCGTTGCCAGTGGCAAATTCCAGCCGAAGTCAGCGGATGCCTGTCCCATGACAGCGAAGCCTTGCGCGTAGGCGGCGATCTTTCCCGCATAGAGGGCGAGCTCTAGCTGGTCCACGAAGGCCGCATCGTGAGAGGCCGACAAGCGGGTGGCCGATGTGCCGTAGGCGGCGGCCGCATGCTCCCGATCCAGCTTCATCGCCGACAGGTTTCGTGCGGCAACCGCAGCTTCGATGGCGGTCGCGGGAACACCCATGTGCTGGGCTTCGACGGCGGCCCACCGGCCTGTTCCCTTTTGGCCCGCGCGATCGAGAATGACGTCGACAACCGGCTGGCCGGTTTTGGGATCATCGGCAGCGAGGACCGCCGCTGTTACCTCTATGAGGTAAGAATTGAGGCGGCCTTTATTCCAGCCTGCGAAGACCTCGCCGATCTCCTTGGCACCAAGATCCAAGCCATCGCGCATCAGGCCGTAAATCTCGGCGATCATCTGCATGTCGGCATATTCGATACCGTTGTGGATGGTCTTTACAAAATGGCCGGCACCGCCGTCGCCAAGCCGGGCGCAACAGGGCTCGCCCTTGTACTTGGCGGCAATGGCGATCAGTACCGGCTCGACGCGGCGATAGGCGGCATCGCTTCCTCCAACCATCATGGACGGGCCGTTGCGGGCGCCGTCCGCGCCACCGGAGATGCCCATGCCGATGAAGTTGAGCCCCGAGCCATCGAGCTCCGAAAACCGGCGCACGGTATCGCGGAAATTGGCGTTTCCGGAATCAATGATGATGTCGTCCGTTGAAAGCAGGGGCCGCAATGGCGCGATCACTTGGTCCACAGGCTCGCCTGCCGGCACCAAAATGACAATGGGACGGGGCGGGCGGATGGCGGCAGCCAGATCGCCAAGCGTTGCGCAGGGCACAATACGGCTGGCAAGACCGCCGGCACTGCTCTGAAACTTCACAGTAGCTTCGACGGAGCGATCGTGGCCCGCGACCGTGAACCCCTTTTCAGCGATATTAAGCGCCAGATTGGCACCCATGACGCCAAGGCCGATCACTCCAATTTCCGCCGGGGCCATGCCCGTCATTTCCTCAAGTCACTCAACATTCGCCAGATGCCTATTGAATTGAGTTCAACAGCTTTCCCAATAAACGCAATTGCCGTGCTGTAGCTTTTGAGCTTGGCTTTCATGGCATGATCGACATGTGAGGTGCTCGGCTTTTAGTCTCTTCTGAGACGCGTAGGCAAGGCGGGACAACGCGTTTTGAGCACTGCAATAACCAAGGGAGGAATAACTTAAATGGCCGACAAAGAACACGTCTGGATTCCACGACTCAAGCAGTATCTGGCCGACGGCAAGATCGGACGGCGCGAATTTATCCGTCAGTCAGCCCTTCTGGGCATGTCGGCGGGTGTTGCCTATGGATGGGCGGGCAAAATCACCGGTAATCCGCTTGTGCAACCGGCTCAGGCCGCGGAAATGCCCAAGGGCGGCATTCTGAAGATTTCAATGCGGGTGCCGAAAATCGACAGCCCGCACACGTTTTCGTGGATTTATGACTCGAATATCGCCCGGCAGGTTGTCGGCTACATGACCCGCACCGGCGTGGACAATGTCACCCGGCCGCATCTCTGTTCGGCTTGGGAAGCGTCCGAAGACCTCAAGACCTGGACTTTCACCGTGGCCGACATGAAGTGGCATTCCGGCAGGCCGCTCACTGCGGAGGACTGTGTGTGGAACCTGAAACGCACTCTTGATGCCAAAGTCGGCTCCTCCGTCGTGGGCCTGATGAAGGGCTACATGCTGAAGGATATCGATACCGGCACCAAGGACGATGCGGGCAAAGCGGTGATGACCACCGAGATGTGGGATGCAAGCGCCGTCGAGGTGAAGGACGAAAAGACATTCGTCCTCAATCTCAAGGAGCCTCAAGTCGCGGTTCCAGAGCATCTGTTCCACTACCCGCTGCTGGTTTTGGATCCGGCCGAGAATGGAGTTTTCGGCGTCGGCTCGAATGGCGTCATGCCGTTTGAACTCACCGAACTCGAAGTGGGCCGGAAGGCAATCCTAAAACGCCGCGCCGATGGCGCTGCCCATCTTGACGAGGTGCATTTCATCGATCTTGGCGACAATCCGTCGGCTACGGCGGGGGCTATGAAGTCCAAACAGGTCGACGGCTTGTACGAGGGCGAAATCGAGCAGTTCGATATCTACAAGGCCATGGATCATTTGGAGATGTATTACGTCACAACCGCCGGCACGGCGGTGGTGCGCATGCGTTCGGACTCCGATCCCTGGAAGGATCCGAAAGTGCGCAAAGCCCTGCGTTTGGCAACCGACGTAGCGAAGACCAACGCCATCGCCGCGGGCGAGTTGGGTACGGTGGCCGAACACCATCATGTTTGTGCTGTTCATCCCGACTACAAGCAAATCGGCGAGATGGGGCGCGATGTCGAAAAGGCGAAAGCGCTTCTCACCGAGGCGGGTCATCCGGATGGCATCGATGTCGAAATAGCCTGCAAGCCGGAGCCGGCCTGGGAAGTCAAGTCGGTCGAAGCCATGGTCGAGCAATGGAAGGAAGCCGGTATCAGAGCCAAGATCAACGTGATGCCGTCGAACAAGTTCTGGGAAGTCTGGGACAAGGTACCGTTCGGCTACACGTCGTGGGCGCACCGGCCCCTTGGCTTCATGGTGCTGGGCCTGGCTTATCGTACCGGCGTGCCGTGGAATGAGTCGGGCTACTCGAATGCCAAGTTCGACGAAGTGCTGAGCAAAGCGGAAGGCACACTCGATGTCGAAGCGCGCCGCGAGCTGATTGGTGAACTGGAAGCCATCATGCAGGAAGATGGGCCGATCTCACAGAGCATTTGGCGCAAGTACTACACGCCAATGGACAAAAAGGTTAAGGGTTTCTCCCTTCACCCGACGCGCTATTTCTTCTGCGAAGACTACGCGATTGAAGCCTGATTAACTCCGAACCTACCTGGTAAACTTGCGCCCTCCCGTTGCTTCGGGAGGGCGTCTTTCATGGAAT
>JBKKDI010000267.1:0-7122 GCA_046708645.1 Aestuariivirga sp. | reverse complement strand
TACATTTCCGTCCAGCGCAAGCCGTGACCCAGGAGGTCGTGATTGTGCTTCCGCATCCATTTTGCGACTGCCGGGTTCCTTTCCAGCGCGCGTGCTGTCGCTGAAACCGTCACCGGCACCTGGTATTCGTCGATCAGCCGTGTCAGACGCCACACCCCGGCGCGGCTTCCATATTCGAAATGGGTTTCCGAACCGAGATCGCGGATCTCCGGTCCCACATTCGTGTGGTATTCGCCCCACCCATCATTTCGCCCGTCCCCTTCAACAACGGAATACTCAGAACCCTCTTCGTAAACCAACACAAGGTTGACCGCTACGGTAGCACCATCTGGCCAAGCGATATGTGGAACGTTACTTCCATAACCGATAAAGTCACGCTCAATTGAAGCCATGGGTGCGGCCCCGCTACCTTGCTGTAGAACAGCACGATAAACGACTTCAATAACTTATGACAATAAAGAAAAAACCACGCGCGTCGGCAGGTCCGTCATTGAGAGCGGGCATGCCAAGCGGGCCGCACCGGTTCCCGCTGCGCCGCCGATTATCGATGTTACACACCGTGCGAGATGCAAGTGAAAACGATGCCTCGTCCACTCAACTTTGCAAGTAGGCGCGGCGTCGACCCATTTGTCGTGAAGTTCCTTGTCTCTCGCGCGTTCATTTGTAGCAGGACTGTCAACGCACACTTTAGGGGGCGTTCCGATGAATACAGCTGGACGCAGCGGTGCTTAGGAGCACCGAGAAGTAATAGAGCCATAAGCCGCCGGTAGCGAGTCGCGAAGGCCCAGAAAAGCATAGCTTCGATTGGAGACCGAAGTTCTGGGCACTCCTGTCTGCCGGTTTCGCGGCAGTGCTCAGCACACTATCGGGGCGTTCATAGTTGGCTGCCGAACCGAGGAACTGGAGAGACCATCTCAAACGAAAAGATTGAGAGAGTAGGAAGGAAGCGGTTCTTAAATCATTGCTGCTCCGACATGCCGATCACCAATCCACATGTGGTTTCCTTTATGCTTTAAAAAAAGCGTAGGAGCCGAGTTTTGCGACGCCTAAGCTTTACGTCAGCTTAGCGGTTCCATCATTTAGCGTTCCTTGATTAAGTTCAACATCCTTTGTGGGTCCACAAATTCCACTTCCCCTTCCGCATTGGTTCTGGACTTAATGACTCTTTCCGTGACTTCATCCGTGAAAGTCTCGGCTAATCGAGAGAGATCATTCTCTATCTGCGCAATTTCCTTCAGCAGTCGGGCCTGTTCCGGATGTTCGGGGTTGCCTTTGAGCTCGCCCTGCTTAGCAGCGAGTTTTTCTGTAAATCCTTCTTTTAAGATATTAGCCGTCAGCCACCAGTCCTTCTCCCGCTCGATGAGGGGTCCCCTGGTCGTTACCTTTCCAGTCCGCGCATCGATGATCAGGTCGTCTGGGTGGGGCAGGGGTTCTGGTCCGGTGATGCCCAGCTTCTCGCGCCGCTGCAGTTCCTTGTTCCAGGCGATCTTGTAGTCGAGTGTCGAGGCCAAGTAACTGAAATGAAGCTCCTTGTGCTGATCCTCCACGACCTTGACCATTTGCGTAAAGAGCTGAGCTGCCCTGCTGTTTCCCTTGGCCCCAGAAACGGCAAGGGAGCGAACAATAGCCGTGGCCATAGGCACCGAGATGTTCTTATCGCCGTCGCGCACGTTGATATGACGGTATGCCTCTTGTAATATTATCGTCTTAAGACGCTCCTCGTGGAGAGCCGGAAGCGTGTTCTTAGCTCCCTTTGGCCGGCCTCGCGGATTGCCGGACTTCCCTTTTTTGAATTGATGCTGAGGAGGGGGCTTGCTGTAGCCCACTTCGTAGCTCGCATAACGAGGGCCGCGGAGCATTAATTGCCGTTGTGCCCTCTCCTCCTCCATCACGCCACCACCAGACACGGGGCGTCTGACTTCTCAAGACCACAGACAAGCTGCTCGGCATCGTCCTTGGCATATTCCTCCCAGCGCCGGATGATCCGATCGCAATAAACAGGGTCAAGCTCACATAGATAGCCGCGCCTTCCCGTCTTGTGAGCGGCAATGAGAGTTGAGCCGCTACCGCCAAAAAGATCGAGAACAATGCCGTTGCGCTGCGAGACATCCTTGATTTCATCAGCAATCAGTTGAACCGGCTTAACGGTTGGATGAAGGGCCAACTCATCCATCCTGCCGGCCTTCAGCGTATTCACTCCCCGATATTCCCAGACGTTGGTTCGGTAGCGTCCGTGCTGGCCCAATTCGAAGCTGTTGATGTGGGGCGCTTCGGCGTTCTTGAAGGCGAAGATCAGTTCATGGCGGGAGCGGTAGAAGGTGCACATGCCGCCATTGTCCTTGGCCCAGACGATGAGATTCTTGAGCGCGCTATAGACTTCCTCGCCAGCCGCCAACATCTCCTGCATGTGGCGCCAGTCCATGCAGATGAAGTGGATGGAGCCGTCAATGCTGAAGTCCGCCAGATTGCGAAAGGTGCGGCGCAGGAAGGTTGTGAACTCGTCCCGCGTCATCTCGCCGGAGGCCATGGCGAACTCGCGGTGCTTGATGGTGCCCGAGCCTCCGACATGGCCATCGATCGGAACGTTGTAGGGCGGGTCGGTGAAAACCATCTGCGCTTTCTCGCCGTCCATCAGCGTGGCAATCACCGCGCAGTCAAGTGAATCTCCGCAAACGAGCCTATGGGTCCCGAGCTGCCAGAGATCACCTACCCGGCAGCGCTGGGGTGCATTCCTCAGAATCCGATCTTCCTCGGGATTGCTCGGCTCTTCAGTCTTTGTCCCTCAATCAGACTGTCAACTTCAGCGATGGAAAATCCGGTCAGTCCAATATCGAAATCGGAATCGAATTCGAGGAGACTCTGAAGTTCGCTTGCCAGGATCTCCTCATCCCATCCTGCATTGAGTGCGAGCTTGTTGTCGGCAAGAACATAAGCCTTCTTCTGCTCCGCCGTCATGCCTTCCAGGCGAGTACAGGGGAGTTGTTGCATGCCAAGGGACTTGGCTGCAGCAAGCCTTCCATGGCCGGCGAGGATCGTGTTCTCATTATCGATGAGGAGGGGATTGGTGAAACCGAATTCGCGAATACTCGCCGCGATTTGTTTGATCTGCTTCTTCGAATGGGTCCTTGCGTTGCGCGGATAGGCGCGCAGCCGATCTGGGGTAAGATACTCGATAGTCGTGGTTGCCATCTTCTAAGTCCTTCAATTGTTGCGCTTCTCCCATCCAGGCATAACCATGCGGTCGGATTCCTGGGTATTCCGACTGCTTGACCGATTCTGTACTATATTTGTTCCTTAACCACAATAGGTTGTGGGTGGTTTCCTATGTATAACTATGGATTGATCGCCGTGGGTCGGTGGAGTGGGTTTTAAGGCCCTTTTCCCCCCGCCTCCATGGCACCACTGAACCGAGTTGGGGTTGCGCCCGTTTTCTGAGCTCACTTTATTTAACCGCGGTATTGGAAGAACAGGAATGGCCGACATAGGGGCTAAGCCAGGGCAAATTTGATGACCGGCCGAACTGAGTTTGTGGACAGACCACTTTCGCTGCGTTCCAAAACGTTGCGGTGCAGGGTCTATTTGCCCGCTCATCAGCCCGGACCTGCCGAGGGTGGCGCCGGGCGAGCGATATATCCACTATCATCGCGAGAGAGCCCAGGCTGGCCTTGCCATGCAAATCACCGGCGCGAACGCCGGTCTTGCCTTCGGAAGTATGGGCGAATGGCCTGTCGCTCATGAACACCGATGACCGCATCATTCCCGGCTACCGCCGGCTAGCCGCAGCCGTCCATGAGGAGGGCGGGCTTATGTAGCCCAACTCGCCCAAGTGGGCGCGATGGAAACCGCCGGCAACCATATAGTGAGTGCATCCTGGATCACCTCCGAACTCACGCAGCGCACATCCCGCATGGCATCCACTGATGAGCTTGCGAATATCGTCGAGCTCTATCGCGCCTGCGCAAGGCGTTGTCGTGAAGGTGAGCTTGATGGTGTGAGGCGGCACACAAGGTTCATAGGCCAGAAGAGAACACTAGGGCGTACTCAGCTCCCTTTTAAGGCCCATCCTCCAGTTGCCCGCGTTGCCACGCCTCGGTATTTGCCATTCATAGGCGGGTGGAGGAGTAGCCATCCCCACTCCATGAGCGAGGTGGAGAGGTAGGATGCTACAGCCCTGCGGCTGTCGCAGTCAGGTGTGTAACAGTGTTGAGCAAATACTCCGCCCCCGTACCCCAATGACCACACATCATCATTGGGTTCATATGCGCAATTGCAATTGCGTCAGCGAACTATGTGAGGATGCGTTGGGAAAGGGGAACGCAGTAAAATTGAATAGTTCAGTAATCAGCAGATGTGGCAGGAATTTGAGGGATAAAGTACTCAGAGAATGGAAAATCCGCGTGTCGGTGGTTCAAATCCGCCTGATGTTCTGATTGAGGTGGAACACATTCTCCGGATCATACTTCGCCTTTATTTCTTTGAGCCGTGCGTGATTGGAACCATATGCGGAGGCAGCGCCTTCAGTTAACTCATCTTCGTTCAAATAATTCACGTAGCGCCCCGTCGACATGAATGGTTTCATTTGAGCGTAAGTATCGCGCACCCAGGCGATCTGACGCTTGCTGTCGCCAGCATCTATCCATTCTCCCAGTCCGAGGAAATTGAAACCCGGCGCACGGTGAGGGAACGCCGTATCGCCCACCGCTTTCCGACACGCAGCGCCGTGAAAATGTTCGAACAGGATGGCGCTCATCGGCGACGTACACTTGCTGAAGCTATTTACCGCAGCATCGATGGCGCCGTCGCTGAGCTCCGAGAGGAAGTTGGCTTTCCAGTAGTTGAGAGCACCCTTCGGATGGCCGTCATCGAGCATGCTATTGATGGCGCTGTAGGGAATGGGGCCAAGCGCATCCATCACTGGCGGCCCAAAGGCTTTGATCGGCTTCATTGCCGCCTCGCCATCCGCCAGGCTGCCGCAATGAGCCCCGACTATCACCGCAAGTTTGGTCCCCGATCCGTCCGGGGCATGGACCAGTCCGCCAAACAACACCATCTCGTCCGGAAGCGACTGGGTTAGTCCGCGGTAGTAGCGAAGCACATCACCCGCCTTCTCGAAGGGATGAGCCACAAGGCCTCCGGTGATCATCGGTCCTACTAGGTGCAGTTGGAACTCGAACGACGATACGACACCAAAATTGCCGCCGCCGCCACGCAGTGCCCAAAACAGGTCGGGATTCTCGGACATATTCGCCGCCAGAACCCTCCCGTCCGCCGTCACGACTTCAGCCGAAATAAGGTTGTCTGCCGCCAGTCCATGCTTTCCCATGAGCCAGCCAAGGCCTCCGCCAAGCGTCAGCCCGGCGACGCCAGTCGAAGAGATGACGCCACCCGTGGTGGCAAGGCCATGCAGTTGCGTCTCGCGGTTGAACTCGCCCCATGTGACACCCCCCTGGGCTCGCGCAGTTGACGCCTTGGCATCGACGTGGATACCCTTCATCGGCGCAAGGTCGATCATCAGGCCACCATCAACAGTCGATCTGCCGGCGACATTGTGTCCGCCGCCGCGCACCGCGATTTCCAATCCATGTTGCCGTCCGAATTTTACCGCATCAACGATGCTGGCTGTGCCTTTGCACCGGGCAATGACCGCGGGGCGCTTGTCGATCAATCCGTTGTGCACCATTCGCGCAGCATCATAGCCGGCATCTCCGGCGCGCAGCAGTTCTCCGCCAAAACTTCCCTTAAGTTCGGCAATGGCGACTTCGAGATTTACAGCAGTTGTCATCAATCGCTCCACTGTTAAACCGACTTCCATCGGATGAACGGCCTGTTGAGACCAAGCTTTGCGCACAATAAATTCTATTACAATACCGGATTTGGCGGGCAGGGTCGCCAAGGTCGGTGTTAAGAGGCAGAGCAATTATTCGGGTTCATGCGGCTGCCTCTCTGCGGATGACAGGACTGCTACCACCTACATACACTTGGTCCCCTTTGCACAAACGCAAGATTGGTTTTTACGCTTCGTTATCACGCCCACCGGGGGGTAGCATCAACCTCGGCGATCGAAAACCTGGTGAGACCAATGTCAAAATCGGAATAAATCTCAAGAAGAGATTGAAGTTCCACTGCGAGAATCTCTTCGTCCCAGCCAGCATTGAGGGCGAGCTTGTTGTCAGCGAGCACATAGGCCTATGGGGTACGCTCCTTGCCATGATGCGTTGTTCAGGCCGAGCCTGGTCACGCGATTTTTTATTCCGCTTTGTTAAGTCGGTTGGGCGGCAGTGCGAGTTGACGGCGTCCGCGTCATCAGGCAAGCCATCTCAGGAACTTTTGACTTTGAATTCCCTGCAAACCCAGTTGCGATTCCCTGCAAAGCTCGAAATTTTCCCTGCTCGGCGGATCAGGGAATTGCCCTATAAGCATTTGAGCGTACTGACTTTTCAACACTAAATTTCTCATTGCGATCTCAAATCAGCGGTTTTTTCCCTGTAAATTCCCTGTAACCGTAGGCGAGACGAGTTAGCACACGACTGGGTCCACCACCAGCTTCTCAAAATCTTTTCAGTTAGTTATGGGAGAGTCGTCACTAGGAATCCGTTCTGTTAGCTATTTTGTGGCGGAAGAAGTGGCGGTGACCACTACGCACCACTGTCATGGATATCTTCCAGCGTCTTTCTCCTTCCCGCGTTCTCACGAGTAGCCGTCATCGCCGGCAAATTTACCGGCGCAACGTAGGGGTCACACGCCTGAATAAAAACCTTAGTTGCCATAAGGGGTGTGTAGAAAATCTGTGAGCGCCTGGGCGGAGGAATGCATAATTGTGGTCACAGTTGCGGACAAAAAGCCTTGTGGCCTCAATTGACGTGAAGCAGTGCATCGGAAAAAATAGTTACTCTTGCTATCTCTTTGGGCGGATGCACTTAGCCAGTCTGCAGCTGAAGGGGGAGTGATCGAATCTGGTGTCGGCAGCGAATGCCGCAGCTTCAATGGCGCGAGAAGAACTTTATGAACGGCTGATGAATGCGGAGTTGTGGGGGCATTCAGGCGCAGTAAGACATCCTCCACAAATCGGCTGGGTTATCTGGAGTATGAAAACATGAAGAAGCTTCTATTGGCGGCGACAGC
>JBKKDI010000266.1:0-2740 GCA_046708645.1 Aestuariivirga sp. | reverse complement strand
ATCGATTGGGAATCAAGCGCGCTCGTTGCCTCGTCGAGAAACAGGAGCCCTGGCCTTAGCAGGAGGATTCTGGCAAGGACGAGCTTCTGCTTCTGGCCTCCGGACAGAAGCTGATCCCAGCTCTGGCAGTCGCGGCCATCCTTTGAGAGGGCTTCGATGAACTCGCCGAGCCCCGCCTTGCGCAACGCCGCCGCGACATTCGTGTCCGGATGGTCGTCGACCGAGTCCGGCAGGCAGACAAGATCCTTTAAGGAAACCGCCGGGAGCTTGACGTCCTGAGTTGCATAAAGGCTTCTCACATGCCTCGGCGTCACGATTGTGCCACGACCGTGCGCCCAAAGGCCGTTTATCGCCCTGAAAAGCGAAGTCTTACCGCCACCTGACTCGCCCACTACCAAAGTCCACGTGCCGGGCAGGAAGTTTAGCTTATCGGCGGTCAAAAAAGGACGATCGACGGTCGCGTGCAGGAGTTCTATATGCTGAACGGTGAGGCCGAGTGTAGGGTCTTGGTTGGCGTATCGGAATTCGGAAGGGCCGGTCTGCGCATAAAACTCCTGAGGCCGCTGAACGGTCTCAATCGCCTCTGCAAGATCAGTTATTCGGACCGCATTTGCCCTGAGTGTCGCGATGTCTGGCATGACTTGAATGAACCATGAGCATGCATTGATGAGCGCATTCGCCAATTCGGCGCCTGTTACGTAGGATTGCAGGCTGATCTTGTTGTCGATGTAGGGGAGTAGGCCGGGTGCGTAGGCGACAAATCGCGATCCAATAAAATTGTAGACGAGCTCGAACCCCAAGTAGCCGGCATTAACTAGGTTCAGCCTCCCCCAGGTTTGGTCGATGTCGATATACCGGCGTTTGTTGACGGCCTTTTGGGCCCTTTCGCTATGGAGAGCTGCAACATGGAAAATGCGGTGCAGGAGTGTATTCAATTCGGTTCTATAGCTGCCTTCCGCCCATTGCATACGCACTGATAGCCGCTGGAGGATCGCGCCCAGCTTCGCTGCAATCAAGGTGTTGAGCGGCACGTAAACCGCGATCACCGCGAAAGTCAGACCCGCGCTGCCATAACTGCCCAGAAACTCGAGCCCTCTGACGTCGCTCGACGTCGCGATGAGTTTGCCTCCCACGAAGCCTAGGGACAGCACGACGCCCACGACGCCCATCGCAAGACCGATGGCGCCCCCGGTCATACCTTTGATCGATTCTTGGACACGTTGGTCGACATTGTCCGGGGCGGGAATAGCGGATCCGGCCGCGTCGGAACCCATTTGCTGTACATGGAAAAGCGTATGATTGGAATCGAGCAGTGCTTCATTGAAGCATTGGTTGAGCCACTCACGCCACTTGCGGTGAAGCGTAGTCGAAAAGAAATGGCGGACTGCTGTGAACCCAGCGTCCTTTACTATCGCAATCGCGGCAAGGGTTCCGGCGGTGGTCAACAGCGAGGTGAGCGTCGTGGGCGTTGTTGGATGATGGACGTAGGCTATCCCGCTCACCAGTTCGCCCGAGGTTACGGCGAACCAGACACTGGCCTGGGCGGATAATGCTGTGAGAACGAGGATGCCAAGTGTCAGTCCCCAAGCCTCGCGCCAGCTTTTGGAAAGCCAATAGGCGCTCATCAGGCCCCAGAAGCTTCTCATCGAGGAAACCGGATTTGCGGAATTCGGCATTATCGAGCACGCATCCCAATATCGTCTTGGAAGCAGTCGACTACCGGGAGATCATCTTTGCCTCCAGATCGTGGACTACGCTGCCTGCTCGGAAATTCATCGGTAAATAATTTTGGCATTGCCCCCGTATCGTATGCACTTAACCGTTCGTATCAGGCCTAATTGAAACGAGAAACAGCTACAAGCGGTGCGCTCGAAATCCTTTCCGTATGTTAGAGCACATGGACTCGATTGGGGGCCCAGAAACATACCCTCAGTATCCAGCCGGCTGGGCGCTGGCCATGAACACGCCTTATCAATGGGCTAAGCAAGTGCCGTCACACTTTGGATGCACTCGCGACGGAATGATCATTCATTGGCCCAAGGGGATAAAAAATCAGGGGGAAGTTCGGCATCAGTGGACTCATGTAACAGATATTGTCCCAACTATCCTCGAAATTGCCGGATTACCTATTCCACACTCCGTGAATGGCGTTGCCCAGCAACGCATGGATGGAATTAGTCTCGCTTATTCGCTGAATGATCCAACCGCGGAGGATCGTCATAAGACACAGTACTTTGAGGTGCTCGGAAATCGATCCATCTATCATGATGGCTGGATCGCCTCCGCCATGCATTTTGCTTCGTGAACGCCGCATCTCAAGAAGGGGGGCAAGTATCATGACGATAAATGGCAACTATACGACTTGTCTCGGGACTGGTCACAGGCCCACGATGTTGCTGACCAACATCCGGACAAGTTACGAGAATTACAGCAACTCTTCGTTATGGAAGCGGCGCGGAATAACGTGTTTCCGCTTGATGATCGCGCCATGGAACTCATGAACAAGACCATCGCTGGTCGTCCCGATCCGTTGAATGGACGAACTTCTATGATGTTCTATGATGGAATGACCCGCTTGACCGAAGATTCCATTCTCAATGTCAAAAATGCTTCTCATCAGATTGTTGCAAATGTTGAAATAACTGATGACTCGGCCGATGGCGTCTTGATGGCGCAGGGCGGACGATTTGGCGGGTGGGTGTGACCTGAGCCCCGACCCTCATCCGGTTATGGGTAGAGT
>JBKKDI010000265.1:0-7866 GCA_046708645.1 Aestuariivirga sp. | reverse complement strand
CGGTGAGAGCGATGAGGGATTTACGGAACATGTTGCGGTCCTTCCTGTTTGCGTTGCTCAGCGGTGACGATCACCGATGTTGCAAGCTTTTTAGAAGAACCGCCCTGAACCCTATCTGAGGCCTGCGTTTATCCGGCGTTCATGTCAGATTCGCGCGAAATAGATGTCTTCAGGCCCATTGACCTTATCGACCTTCGATCCGATTTTTTTTGCTCCCAGTTTGCCCGCGAGTTCCAGCGATGCGGTGTTGTCGGGAGCGACCGATAGAACAAATGCCTGCACGCCCTGCGTAAACGCCCACGTCGCAAAGCCGCGGATCGCTTCCAGGGCAAATCCCCGGCGCCGCCATGGCTCGAAAATAGTGTAACCGAGCTCCACGGCAATCGTGCTTTCGCCGTGGAGCATGAAAGGCATGGGCACGTGGTGACAATTCATATTGCCGATGATCTCGCCGGTGTGCCTGAGGCCGACGGCGCGGATTGACCACGGCCCATAGCCGGGGTCGTCCGTCCATTGCTTCAGCCGCAGTTCGGAAACCCAGGCTTCGTCGAACCAGACGTCGGGCAGTTTTTCACCAATGATGCGACGGGCCGCGGCGCGGTCCTTTGCGGCGGTGGCAGCAAGACCGGTTAGCGGCACCAGCCGGAGGTTCAGCCGCTCGGTTTGAATGTCGGTCACAATTCACCCTTCAAGGCCTGGGCGAGATTGCCCCGGGCCCCTACGGCAACCGATGCCAGGCCCAGCCAGCCCGCCATGAGGCGCAGTTCGCCGGCCAGGGCCGCGGCCGTTGTTTCCGCGTTGGCATGGGGTTCCAGATGAGCCGCATTGGCGAGCAACACGCCTGCCTGCCGGTCAGCCTTCAGGCAGATCCTGGCGGCGAAACGGTCGCCATGCAGGAACGGCAATACGTAATAGCCAAATTTCCGTTTCGGTGCAGGGGTATAGATCTCAATCCTGTAGTGAAAGTTGAACAAGCGCTCAGCCCTCGCGCGTTCCCACACAAGGGGATCGAAGGGAGATACGAGGGCGGTTCCTCCGGCCTTGCGGGGCAGTTTGGCGTCCTTGTGCATGTAGGCTTGTTGCTTCCAGCCCTCGACGGTCACGGGAATCAGGGTGGCGTTTTCCACCAGTTCCGCCAAGGCCCGCTTGGTTTCAACCACCGGCAGACGAAAATAGTCGCGGAGGTCGAACTCCGTGGCAACTCCAAGCGCCCGGCCGGAAAGATCGAGCAAATGACGGAAACTCTCCGCCTCGTGGGGTGTCGGAAGGCTAAGGGTTTCGGCCGGGATGACGCGCTCGGGCAGATCGTAAATGCGCTCGAAGCTCTGGCGGGTGGCGGTCGTCACCAGCCCTTGGTCGAACAGGCACTCCAAAGCCATCTTGCCCTTGGACCAGCCCCACCAGCCACCAGCACTTCTGCCTGCATCGGGCAAATCGCTGACAGCGGTTGGGCCGGTCTTCGCGACAAAATCGAGAACCGACTTCACATAAGAGCGTTCATCCTTGGCAAATCTGTTCATCGACCCGTAGATGCCTTGGCCGGCGCGGGCACGCTCCATGCGCCAGCGCATCAGTGGGTGAAGCTCCAGCGGCAGCAAGCTCGCCTCATGGGCCCAGCACTCGAACATGGCGCGCTTGCGTTGGCCGAAGGTGCGGACATCGAGCGTAGCGCGCGGGTAGGCGCCGAGCCGCGAATAGATGGGCAAGTAGTGCGAGCGGACGAGGACATTGACACTGTCGATTTGCAGCAAGTTGAGCTGCCGGATGGTGCGGCCGATCTTCGCCCAGTTTGCCGGTTGGGTACGATCCGGAAAGTTGAAGCCCTGGGCCGCCAGCGCAACGCGGCGGGCTTCGGCGATGGAGAGTGCCGATTTCATTTGAGCGGCTTTTCCAGCGTGAGGAACTTCTCCTCCAAGCCGGCCCTGGCATAGAAAGCCCGGGCTTCACGGTTTCCGGCATGGACGCCCAGACGCATCCATTTCTGCCCGGCCGCCCGCACCAGCTTCTCGCATTCACTCAGCAGGGCGTGCCCGACACCTTGTCCGCGCCGGGACTTGGCGACAGCGAGATCGCCGACATATGCGCAAGTATAAAGTATCTCGTCGCGCTCATCCTCCGAAGAAACTTCCGTCAGAAGGGTGGCATAACCTACAATGGTTTGATCGGCCTCCGCGACCAGGAATGCGCCCTTGTGTTTCGCAATATCATTCTTGAGTCGTTGAATATACCAACGGTTCATTTCCTCTGCCGGCTTCATGCGGTCATAGAATTGGCTTTCGTGAGTTTGCAGTTCGCGCACGATTGCGATGACCGGCGCTTCGTCGCTGTCACGGTAGCTGCGGATGGCGATACGGAGAACTATGCGGCCTCGTCGTGCCACATGGCTTCGGCGGGCTTGGCCTCATGGGCGCCGAGCGATGGGTTGAATTTGAAAAGCGTCGAGCAATAGGGGCAGACGATTTCGTTGCCCTCGCCCATGTCCAGAAACACATGGGGGTGATCGAAGGGCGGCCGGGCGCCGATGCACATGAATTCGCCCGCGCCGATTTCAATTGCCGAAAGGCCCATGTCGTTGTGGAAATGCGGTGTTGAGCCCGATGCCATGTTGCCCTCGAAAATCCTTGAGTGGCCGGGCGATTACCATATGTTTCGCCCGATGCACAGTTTCAATTCGAATGGCGTGGAGATTGCCTACGAGGAAGCGGGGGAGGGTGAACCCATTCTGCTCATCCATGGTTTTGCGTCGAACGGCCGTGTCAACTGGCGGGATACGGGTTGGGTGAAAACGCTCACGGAGGCGGGACGCCGCGTCATCATGATCGATAACCGGGGCCATGGCGCAAGTGAGAAGCTCTATGATCCCGCATTATATGCAGCACCCGAAATGGCGGAGGATTCACGCCGCCTGCTTGACCATCTGGGCGTGCCCCGTGCCGATGTGATGGGTTATTCAATGGGTGCCCGCATCGCCGCCTTTCTGGCGATCAATCATCCGGAGCGGGTGAATCGCGCCGTCTTCGCCGGTCTGGCATCGCGCATGATTACCGGAGTGGGCGGCAGCGATGTGATCGCGGCGGGTCTTGAAGCCGCCTCGTTGGCGGACGTGAGCGACCCCGCTGCCCGCTCATTCCGCATCTTCGCTGAACAGACAAAGAGCGACCTCAAGGCGCTCGCGGCCTGCATGCGGGCGTCGCGGGCAAAGATTACTGAAGCCGAACTCGCCCGCATTACGGTCCGCGTCCTCGTCGTCGCTGGCGAAAAAGACGATATCGCCGGCGATGTCGCAACGCTAGTCGCGGCCATTCCGGGGGCAAAGGGCCTGACGCTGCCCGGCCGCAGCCACATGAATGCGGTGGGCGACCGGGAATACAAGCGCGCGGTGCTGGAGTTTTTGAAGTAGATTCTCAAACTCTCCATGGCTGGCCTTTCTCCCTTCCCCCCTTGCGGGGGAAGGTGGATCGCGCCACTTGGCGCGAGACGGAAGAGGGGGCTGGTTCAGTGACTCCAGCCCTCAGGCATCTGACTCACTGGACCACCCCCTCATCCGGCGCTTCGCGCCACCTTCCCCCGCGAGGGGGGGAAGGTCACTATTGGGCGAAGGTTCGCGCCCATCAATGCCCTCATCAAGCAAATTCATGAGTGGCGGGGTGCACATGCTCTCCCCATATGCTTCGTTCCGGCGTATAATCGCGAATAGCTTAGGAGACTTAGCCATGCGTCAGGCGACCAAACCGCAGAATGTCGAACGGCTCGATCCCGTGTGGGACCGCATCCGGGGTGAGGCCGACGATATTGCGCGGCAGGAGCCGGTGCTTGGCGGCTTCATCTTCTCCTCGGTGCTCAATCATTCGTCCTTCGAGAAAGCGCTGATCCATCGCTTGGCCCAGCGTCTCGGCAATGCCGATATCGGCGCCGACCTCGTGGTGCAGGCCTTCGAGGATGCGTTGGAGGCCGAGCCCCAAATCGGCGTTGCGGCGCGCGCCGATATCATCGCCACCTTCGAGCGCGATCCAGCCTGCCACCGCTACGTGGACCCCTTGCTCTATTTCAAGGGTTACCAGTCGATCCAGACGCACCGCATGGCGCACCGGCTGTGGCACATGGGCCGCAAGGATTTCGCCTATTACCTGCAAAGCCGCTCGTCCATCATCGCCAGCGTCGACGTGCACCCCGCCGCCCGCATCGGCAAAGGCATCATGGTCGACCACGGCCATGACATCGTCATCGGCGAAACCTCGGTGATCGAAGACAATGTCTCGATCATGCAGGGCGTGACACTCGGCGGCACCGGCAAGAACACGGGCGACCGGCACCCGAAGATCCGCGAAGGCGTGCTGTTGGGCGCGGGCGCCAAGATCCTCGGCAATATCGAGGTCGGGCGGTGCTCGCGTGTCGCGGCCTGCTCCGTGGTGCTGCATGACGTGCCCGCCAACACCACGGTTGCTGGCGTTCCAGCCAAAGTCGTGGGCTACGCCGGCTGCGAGGAGCCTGCGCGCCTCATGGATCACAATGTCGAGCCCGTTGCGGCAACCGCGGATTGAGGCTAGATGGCAGTTGCCATCCCTCAGGAGCTGCCGTCTTGAAGCCCGATGAAATTGTCAAGCTGAACAAGTACCTGCGTACGACGTTCGCGCTTGCCGCCTTGAGCGTGCGCAAACGGCCGCAGAAGGATGATTCCGCCGAGGTTTATATCGGCGAGGAATTTATCGGCGTCATTTCCCGCGACGAGGAGGATGGCGAGCTCTCCTATCATTTCTCCATGGCAATCCTCGATATCGACCTGGAGTAATCCGGCCCTCGCCTTGCAGCGCGTCCACTGAGGAACCCCCACATGTGCCGTTCCGGCACAGGGTCCGGGAGGACGCCATGGAAACTTGGCATTTCGTCTTCGCGCTTGCGGCCATGACCGGGCTGGTCTCGGCCGGGCTGGCTGGTAGCGCCTGGGCGCTTGCCACGGGCCACCCGCCACGCCCGGGCATCCTTTACCGTCTCGACCTTCTGACACCCCTCAAGGTTTTGGCGCTATGTACCTATGCGCCCCTAGGTCTCGTTAAAACCGGCCTGTGGTATCTTGAGTACAATCCATTCATAGCGATCCCGGTGGTGACGCTTGGCCTGGGCTGGAGCTTTCTGCAGGGTGTGTTTATCCTGACGACATTTTTCGGATACACCTGACAGGACGGGCCCATGACACTTTATGCTCTGGACGGCGTTTCTCCGGAGTTGCCGGAGGCGGGCCGTTTTTGGGTGGCGCCCAACGCGAGCCTTATCGGCAAGGTGAAACTCGAAGTGAATGCCAGCGTCTGGTTCGGCGCCGTGCTGCGCGGTGACAATGAACTGATCCTCGTGGGCGAGAACAGCAATGTGCAGGACGGTTGCGTGCTGCACACCGACATGGGAGTGCCGCTCACCATTGGAAAAAACTGCACCATCGGCCACCGCGCCATCCTGCATGGCTGCACCATCGGCGACAATTCCCTGGTTGGCATGGGCGCGGCTATCCTCAATCACGCCAGGATTGGCCGCAACTGCCTGATCGGCGCCAACGCGCTTATCGCCGAAGGCAAGATCATCCCGGACAATTCGCTCGTGGTGGGCATGCCCGGCAAGGTGATGCGCGAACTCGATGCGGACACCATCGCCTGGCTGCCCAAATCCGCCGCCGGATATGTGCGGAATTGGCAGAAATACGCCAAGGGGCTGGCGCCTCATTAGGAGGCACCTTCCACATTGTCATCGCCGGATTTAGTCCGGCGACCCATGGAACAACAGCGCCACCGCGTATTGAATGGGTTGCCGGGACAAGCCCGGCAATGACAAAAATGAAAGGGCAAATGAACTCGTTCAATGACGCAAGCAGTTGACTTGGGCGAGCGGGGCTTCCTGCGCCGGTCTTTGATCGCGGTTGACCCAGGCGATCACATCCATGATGGACCAGAACTGGGACAGTCCGGGAATCGGTTTGGGAAACCCTTCAGCTTCCAGCGTGGGCCGCAAGATATCGAAATCGGCGGCCGATTGCCCGAGCGCTGCCGCCACCTCCTCGCGCGTGAACACCAGTTTCATGGCTCACTCCTGAATCCAAGAGGGATGTCGTTCATTTATACCAATTTGTCAAATGATTTTTGTGATAATCAGAGCCCCGCACGGCCCCGCAGGCTGTGGAGCACAACTCCCTTGATGGTAACGGCGCCGTCATCCACCAGATGCGGGCGCATGAGCTGCGGGTCGCCGGTGGCTGCGATGAGATAGGGCGGCTGGAAGATGCGGAACACCGTTTCAGCGCGGCCTTTGGTCCAATCGTAGATTTGAGCGCAAACCACATCTCCCGCCGCCGGCGTTTCATCAAGCGCCACAAGTAAGATGTCGCCGGGACGATAGCCGGCACCCTCGAGGGCGCGGCTTTGCAGGGTCCAGGGGTCGATGTTCATCCGTCCCTGGCCAAGTGCTGCAATGATCGCCCTAAGCGGGCTCTCGGCCGGAACTTCGAAAGGCGACGCTTCACTCTCGGCAAAGCCTTGAGCCGTGGGCGCCGCAACCCCGCCGGAGACAGCGAGACCCGAGGCCAGTTCGATTTTGCGGATTGTCCCTTGTCGAAGCGCGTGGCCTTCCCGGCCGCCATTCAGAAAACGCGAAAGCGTTGATGGATCCAGTCCGGCGCGCTGGGCCAGTTCGGTTTGATTCCAGCCGGTGCGCTCCATAACGCTGGCGAGATAGGCGCGCTGCTCGTCTTCCTGGGTCATGTGTCTTGAGGAATGACCCGGTCAAACAAATTTGTCATCCGCAAAATGGTGGAGCCGGCACTGGGTGGGACAGTGCCGGCCCCTAAGCCCGGCGGTGGGGGATGGGGAGGTGACGCCGGCCGGGCCTATCTGGTTTGTTCGCCTACTTCGTGCTGCCGCCAGACACGAAGCCGGAGGTTTTGGTCTTGCCATTCTCAAGTGCCACCCAGGTGCGCGGATCGCGCGGCGACTGGCGTTTGAGAAAGGTGTATTCGAAATCGCTCCAGCGCAGGATTTCGTTGCGCCGGTTGTCGAGGACATAGTCGCCGTTGCCGGTGGTAACTGTCAGCACCGCATGGCCTTCCTGTTTTTCATCCAGCACCACGGTGATCAGCAGGGCATCGATCGGAAAACCGAGGCCCATGAGATAGCGCCGCTTGAGCAGCAGATAGTCCTCGCAGTCCCCGGCATCGGACGGATAGGCCCAGTATTCCGGCTGGCCATAGAGATCCTGGTCGCTCACGGGAGCTATCTTGCCATTCACGTAAGTGTTGACCTGGTACAGCAAGTTCCACCGCTCGGGCGACATGGCGAGCCTTTGCGGCTGCCCACCCGTGGGCTTGCAATCGTCCGGCGACCGTGCGCAAAACTGCACAAAGCCGATTGGCGGAAGTGCTTTGCCATACTCGGTCGCAAATTCTTTTTTCGGCTCATTCCGCGGCGCCTCTTCCGGAGTTTCAACGGCCGAGGCCGCTGATATTCCAAGAAACGTTGCTAGAATTGCCGCCCCCGCGGCGTTCCTGATCTTCATGTGATGCCCCATCCGTTTTCTTATTGTGACCACAATAGCTAACAGGCTTTGAGATGGCGTTCAAAGCCGCCAGCCAAGTTGATGAAAAACCAAGATAAAAGGTTGGGGAATCAGTAACCATACGGGCTCGGGATGCAAGCGGCGCAGGGGTTGATTAATGGGAAAGCGCCTGTTAATCACCGCTCCGCTTACGCGAAATGGTGTGCGGCCATGGCGGAATTGGTAGACGCACTAGCTTGAGGTGCTAGCGGGTAACACCGTGGAGGTTCGAGTCCTCTTGGCCGCACCAGGCTTCGCCCGTTGGGCTACGCCTGGCGCAGCCAGGCGGAGAAC
>JBKKDI010000264.1:0-19726 GCA_046708645.1 Aestuariivirga sp. | reverse complement strand
GCCGGGAAAAGGCGGCACAATGCATATCGGCCTGCCAGTGTTCGACACGGTGGCTGAAGCGCGCGAGAAAACCGGAGCGGATGCTTCCGTCATCTATGTGCCGCCGCCGTTTGCCGCGGATGCCATTCTCGAGGCCATCGATGCGGAAATTCCGCTCGTCGTGTGCATCACCGAAGGCATTCCGGTGCTCGACATGGTCAAGGTGAAGCGAGCCCTATCGGGTTCCAAAACCCGGCTCATCGGACCCAATTGCCCGGGCGTGCTCACGCCCGATGAATGCAAGATCGGCATCATGCCCGGTAATATCTTCAAGAAAGGTTCGGTCGGCATTCTCTCCCGTTCGGGGACACTCACCTATGAGGCGGTGTTCCAGACGACACAGGAAGGCCTGGGCCAAACCACCGCTGTTGGCATTGGCGGCGATCCGGTGAAGGGGACCGAGTTCATTGAAATTCTGGAATTGTTTCTGGCCGACCCCAAGACGCAATCGATCGTCATGATCGGCGAAATCGGCGGCTCCGCCGAAGAGGATGCGGCCGAATTCATCCGGAAATCCAAGGTAAAAAAGCCAATCGTGGGCTTCATCGCCGGGCGCACGGCACCTCCAGGCCGCCGCATGGGCCATGCCGGCGCCATTATCTCCGGCGGCAAGGGCGGAGCCGAATCGAAGATCGAGGCGATGAAGCGGGCCGGCATCGCCGTCTCGGATTCGCCCGCTTTGCTGGGCAAGACGCTGATGAAGAAGCTGAAGCGCAAGTGAGAGATTTACGGCGATGAACAAGACGGACCTGACCACGGCTTTCGAGCAAACATCGTTCCTCTATGGCGGCAACGCTCAATTCATCGAGCAGCTCTACGGCAAATATCTCGATAACCCCAAAGCCGTGGACCAGCACTGGCAGCAGTTTTTTGCAGGTCTTGAGGACAATGCCGGCGAAGCCAGGCGTCAGGTCGATGGGCCGTCATGGCAGCGGCTCGATTGGCCCCCCGCCCAATCGGGCGAACTCGTTTCCGCCTTTGACGGCAACTGGCCCGCCCCCAAGGCGCCGCCGGCCACGGACAAGAGCAGCCAACCCTCGCTCGAAGAGGTGCGCCGGGCAACCACGGACTCCGTCCGTGTGCTGATGATGATCCGCGCCTATCGCGTGCGCGGCCACCTTGCCGCAGATCTCGACCCCCTCAAGCTCAGGGACCGGGTGCCGCAGCCCGACCTTGATCCCACCACCTACGGCTTCACTGAAGCCGATCTCGACCGGCCGGTGTTTCTCGACAAGGTGCTGGGTCTCGACAAGGCCAGCGTGCGCCAGATCGTCGAGATCCTGAAGCGCACCTATTGCTCGACGCTCGGCGTCGAATACATGCATATTTCTGATCCCGAGCAAAAGGCCTGGATCCAGAACCGGATGGAAGGCGCCAACCGGGAAATCGGATTCACCCCGGAAGGCAAGAAGGCCATTCTCGCCAAACTCATCGCCGGCGAAGGCTTCGAGAATTTTCTGAATGTTAAGTACACCGGAACCAAGCGTTTCGGCCTCGATGGCGCCGAAAGCATGATCCCGGCACTCGAGCAGATCATCAAGCGCGGCGGCCAGCTTGGCGTCAAGGAAATCGTCCTCGGCATGTCCCACCGCGGCCGCCTCAACGTGCTGGGCAACGTCATGGCGAAGCCCTTCACGGCGATCTTCCACGAGTTCAAGGGCGGCTCCTCGACGCCCGATGAAGTCGAGGGTTCAGGCGATGTCAAATATCACCTGGGTTCATCTTCCGACCGCACCTTCGACGGCAACACGGTTCATATGTCGCTCACCGCCAATCCCTCCCATCTCGAGATCGTCGATCCGGTGGTGCTGGGCAAGGCCAGAGCCAAACAGGATCAGCTTGGCGACCGCAGCGCCGTCTTGCCGCTCATAACCCATGGCGATGCGGCTTTCGCCGGGCAAGGCGTGGTCGCGGAATGCTTCGGGCTATCGGGCTTGCGCGGCCACCGTTCCGGCGGCTCCATCCATTTCATCGTCAACAACCAGATTGGCTTCACCACGACGCCGAACTGGGCCAGATCGTCGCCCTACCCGTCGGATGTGGCCAAGATGATCGAAGCACCGATCTTTCACGCCAATGGTGACGACCCGGAGGCGGTGGTGTTCGCGGCGAAGATCGCCACCGAGTTTCGGCAAAAATTCCGGAAGCCTTTCGTCGTCGACATGTTCTGCTACCGGCGCTTCGGCCACAACGAGATCGACGAGCCGTCGTTCACTCAGCCCACGATGTACAAGCGCATCGGCACCATGGATACGGTGGCGACGCTTTATGCCAAGCGGCTTATCGCCGAAGGCGTGATGACCGAGGACGGCGTCGAGGCGATGAAGGCGGACTATCGGAAGATGCTGGACGAGGATTTCTCAGTGGCCGAGGGCTACAAGGCCAACAAGGCCGACTGGCTCGACGGGCGCTGGGCCGGCATGAAAGCCTCGCGGGATTACGAGGACCCGCGCAAGGGTTTGACCGGAGTGCCGGTGGCCAAGCTCAAGGATATCGGTCTCAAGCTCACCAAGGTGCCGAAGAATTTCAAGGTCCATCGCACGCTGCAACGCGTTCTCGATGCGCGCCGCAAGACGATCGAGGAGGGCGCCGGCCTCGATTGGGCCATGGGCGAACATCTGGCGTTTGCAACTCTGGTGGCGGATGGGCACCCGGTCAGGCTTTCGGGGCAGGACGTGCAGCGCGGCACCTTCTCCCAGCGCCACGCCGTGCTGGTCGATCAGGACAACGAGAAACGCTACACGCCGGTCAACCATCTGGTGAAAGACCAGAAGGTGAAGCTCGATGCCATCAATTCGATGCTCTCCGAGGAGGCGGTGCTCGGCTTCGAATACGGCTATTCACTGGCCGAGCCCAATACGCTGGTGATCTGGGAAGCCCAGTTCGGCGATTTCGCCAATGGCGCCCAGGTGGTGTTCGATCAGTTCATCTCGAGCGGCGAACGCAAATGGCTGCGCATGTCGGGCCTCGTCTGCCTGCTGCCGCACGGCTATGAGGGCCAAGGGCCGGAACATTCCTCGGCCCGGCTTGAACGCTTCCTGCAAATGTGCGCCGAGGACAACATGCAGGTGGCGAACTGCACCACGCCCGCCAATTATTTCCATATCCTCCGGCGTCAGATGAAGCGCGATATCCGCAAACCGCTCATCATCATGACGCCCAAGTCGCTGCTGCGCCACAAGCGCGCAACCTCTAAGTTGAGCGAAATGGGCGAAGGTACATCGTTTCACCGCCTACTGTGGGATGATGCCGAAATACTCACCGGCGAAAAAATCAAACTCGTTCCCGATGCCGAAATCCGCCGCGTCGTCATGTGCTCGGGCAAGGTTTACTTCGATCTCTACGAGGAGCGTGAGAAACGCGGCATCGACGACATTTATCTGCTGCGTGTCGAGCAGCTTTATCCCTGGCCGCACAAGGTGCTGATCCAGGAACTCACGCGCTTCAAGGGGGCCGAGTTCGTATGGTGCCAGGAGGAGCCCTACAACATGGGCGCCTGGACCTTTGCCCAACCCAACATCGAACGCGTGCTCGAATATGTGGGCGCCGCCAATACGCGGCCGCGCTACGCCGGCCGCCCGGCATCCGCCTCGACGGCGACGGGACTGATGAGCAGGCATCTAAAAGAGCTGAAAACCTTCCTTGAGGAAGCGCTCGGCGACAGCAAGAAGTAAGAGGCGAACGAGATGGCGAAGGAAATCCGCGTCCCGGTTCTGGGCGAATCCGTAACCGAAGCGACGATTGGAAAGTGGTTCAGACAGGCGGGCGAATCGGTGAAGGCCGACGAGCCGCTGGTTGAACTGGAAACCGACAAGGTGACGGTGGAAGTGCCGGCACCCGTTTCAGGCAAACTCGCATCGATTGCGGCGGAACCCGGTTCGACGGTGAATGTCGGCGCCCTCTTGGGCTCCATTGAGGAAGGTGCCGCTGGCAGTGCGCCTGCGCCCCGGAAGTCGGAACCGGCACCGGCACCCAGGAAAGTGGAAGCGGCACCGGCTAAAGCGGAAACGCCGTTGTCGCCGGCCGTGCGCAAGATGGTGGAGGAAAATAAGGTCGATACAGCGGCTGTGGCGGGCACGGGCAAGGACGGCCGCATCGTCAAGGGCGACGTCATCGAGCATCTGGCGAAACCGGCAGCGGCTGAAGCAAAGCCGCCCGCCGTTCCTCCCGCGATCGTTCAGGCCCAGCGCGCGCCTACGCAAGATGGCGCGCGCGAGGAGCGGGTGCGCATGTCGAGACTGCGCCAGACCATCGCGCGCCGTCTCAAGGACGCACAGAACACGGCGGCCATGCTGACTACCTACAACGAGGCCGACATGACGGCGGTGATGAGCCTCCGCAACCGGTTCAAGGAAGTCTTCGAGAAAAAGCACGGCGTGAAGCTCGGTTTCATGAGCTTCTTTGTCAAGGCCTGCATCCAGGCGCTCAAGGAGATTCCGGCGGTCAATGCCGAGATCGACGGCGAAGACATCGTCTACAAGAATTATTACAACATCGGCGTGGCGGTGGGCACCGACAAGGGGCTGGTAGTGCCGGTGGTGCGCGACGCCGATACCATGTCCTTTGCAACAATTGAAAAGACCATCGCCGGTTACGGCAAGAAGGCGCGCGATGGGCAATTGCAGATCGCCGACATGCAGGGCGGCACTTTCACCATCTCGAACGGCGGCGTCTACGGCTCGCTGATGTCCATGCCCATTCTCAACGCACCGCAGTCGGGCATTCTCGGCATGCACAAGATCCAGGAGCGGCCCATCGCCATGGATGGCCAGGTGGTGATCCGCCCGATGATGTATCTGGCATTGTCATACGATCATCGCCTTGTCGACGGCAAGGAGGCCGTCACTTTCCTCGCCCGCATCAAGGAAGGGCTTGAGGACCCGCAGCGCGGGTTGCTGGATTTGTAATAATGCCCTTCTCCCCTCGCGGGAGAAGATCCGGCGAAGCCGGGGATGAGGGGGCCTTCGCATCCATCATCCGACCCCTCTCCCGCCGCTTCGCGGCACCCTCTCCCGCAAGGGGAGAGGGGCATCACTGGAAAGGTTTTGCACATGGCCGAACAATTCGACGTCACCATCATCGGCACCGGCCCCGGCGGCTATGTCTGCGCCATCCGCGCGGCACAGCTTGGAATGAAGGTTGCCGTGGTCGAAAAGCGCGCCACCCATGGCGGCACATGCCTGAATGTGGGATGCATTCCTTCCAAGGCGCTGCTCCATGCCTCGGAGCTTTATGCCGAGGCCGGGCACTCCTTCGCCAAAATGGGCATTAACGTGCAGCCGTCCTTCGATCTCGCCAAGATGATGGGGTTCAAGCAGGAGGCCATCGACGGCAACACCAAGGGCATCGACTTCCTGTTCAAGAAAAACAAGGTGACGGTGTTCCGGGGTGCCGCAAAAATCCTCGGAGCCGGCAAGGTGCAGGCTGGCGATCAGGCGATTGACACGAAAGCCATCGTGATCGCCACCGGTTCCGATGTGGCGAAGCTCAAGGGAATCGACATCGACGAGACACAAATTGTGTCGTCGACAGGTGGCCTCGAACTGAAAAAGGTTCCAGCCCATCTCGCGGTGATTGGCGCTGGCGTGATTGGTCTCGAATTGGGCTCGGTCTTTGCGCGATTGGGTTCCAAGGTGACGGTCATTGAATATCTCGACCGCATCCTGCCCGGCATGGACCTCGATGTGGCTAAGAATTTCCAGCGCCTGCTGCAAAAGCAGGGCTTCACTTTCAGGCTCTCCTCTAAGGTGACGGCGGCCAGCAAGGCCAAGGGCGGCGTGGCGCTCAGCGTCGAGCCGGCGGCTGGCGGCGCCGCCGAAACGTTGAGTGCTGACGTGGTGCTGGTGGCAGTGGGCCGGATTCCCTACACGGAAGGCCTTGGGCTTGAGGAGGTGGGCATTGCGCGCGATGGCAAGGGCCGCATTGAAGTGGGCCCGCATTTTGAAACCACGGTTAAAAATGTCTATGCGATCGGCGACGTGATCAAAGGGCCAATGCTCGCCCACAAGGCGGAAGATGAGGGCATCGCCTTGGCCGAGCGTCTTGCCGGCCAAGCGGGGCATGTGAATTACGATGTCATTCCCGGCGTCGTCTACACCACGCCCGAAGTGGCCGCCGTGGGCAAGACGGAAGAAGAACTGAAAGATGCAGGCATCGACTACAAAGCGGGCAAATTCCCGTTTCTTGCCAATGGCCGCGCCAAGGCCAACCAGACCACGGACGGTTTCGTCAAGGTTCTGGCCGACGCCAAAACCGACCGGGTGCTTGGCTGCCATATCATAGGCCCCATGGCGGGTGAGCTCATCCACGAGGTGGCCGTGCTGATGGAATTCGGCGGTTCGGCGGAAGACCTGGCGCGCACCTGTCACGCCCACCCAACACTTTCAGAAGCTGTTAAGGAAGCCGCCCTTTCGGTGGCAGGACGCGCCATCCACGCCTGAGGTTTTTAACATCCTCTACACCGGACTCGTGGTTAGGTTGCATGAACATTGACGATTGGACCGCCATGACCGAAGCTGCAAAACACATCGATATCCTGGTGCTGGACGACGACATCGAACTCCTGTCCAGCGTCGCCGATCTTCTGAGCGATTGCGGCTACCGGGTGAAGGCCTTCGCCGATGCGGACTCCGCCATCGAATTCGCCATGGGCCAGAGTTTTGCGCTTGGACTGTTCGACTATCGCCTTGGCAGCCTGAAGAGCGGCCTCGATGTCGTCGAAAAGATGCAGGCGCTCGGCTGCAAGTCGGTCTATGTGATGATCACCGCCGATGTGGAGCAGGCGACGCAATTGCGCGCCCTCCATCTCAAGCTGTTCGAATTCATGCGCAAACCCGTGCACCCTGAGAAGCTGCTGGAAACCGTGCAGCGCGCGCTGGACCACGCGGGACGCCTGGCGGCGTGACTACCCTTCATCGTAGCCGCGGCTGCGCCGCGATGGCCCCGAAACCGGCGGGCGCCGGCGGCTGTTGTCGTTGCCGCCGTCGCCAGCGAGCGCGCGCCTGAGTTTGCGAATGAGAATGTTACGGCTCTTCTCGTCGGCAGCTTTGTCGATCTCCTGTTGAATCTCAAGGAGAAGTTCCGTGAGCTCGTTACGGGCATCCCGGGTTCCCACGATCATGGGATCGATGCGCGGTTTCGTCTCCGCGGCGAGAAGCGCGCAGCCCTCGCCCGAGAGATCGTATACATCGTCGAGGCGAGGACGGAGTATGCAATCGCCGGGAACGCCAATACCCTTCAAATCATCTTCCAGCGCCATTTGGCCCTCGTCTTCACCGTGGGTGAGGAACACCGTTCGCGTGATGGGAAGCCGCTCCTTCACCCAGGCAACCAGTTCCGGCCCATCGGCATGGCCCGAGTAATCCTCCATCATGCGGATCTTCGCTTTTACCTTGATCTCCTCGCCCATGATGGTGACCATTGGCGCGCCGTCTTGCAGAATGCGTCCGAGCGAGCCTTCGGCCTGGAAACCCGCAAGCAGCACGGTGGTGCTAGCTTGCCAGAGATGGTTTTTCAAATGATGGCGGATACGCCCGGCATCGCACATGCCGCTGGCAGCGATAACGATGCGAAAGCCGCTAAAGCGCGCCAGCGCCTTGCTGTCCTCGACGCTTTCGGTGGCTTTCACGTATTCTGAGGCAAAGGCGCGGGCGAGATCCTCGCCATGTTCAAGCAATTTCGCATTGCGCACGAAAATTGCAGTGGCCTTGCTGGCCAGCGGTGAGTCGATGAATATCTTTGTTTGCGGAACCTTGCCCTGTTCCATCAAGTGCACCAGGTCGGTGACGATTTCCTGGGTGCGTTCGACCGCGAAGGAGGGAATGAGCAGCGCGCCTTTTTGGGCCGCCGCTGCGTTGACTTCGAGGCTAAGAATTTCGCGCCGTCCCTCCTCCAAGCGCTCGAAGCGGTCGCGGCCACCGTAGGTCGATTCGCAGATGACGACATCGAGTTTTTGCGGCGCCTGCGGATCGGGCTCCAGCATCTTGTTGTCGGGACCGATGTCGCCGGAGAATAGAATGCGAAGCGGCGGCTTGCCATCGCGCGCCACTTCGACCTCGATGGATGCCGAACCCAGAAGATGACCGGCGTTCCACCAGCGCGCCCGGATGCCCGGCACCGGCTCCATCCACATTTCGTAGGGAACAGCTGAAAAATGCTCAAGCGCCGCTCTGGCATCCTCAAGGGTGTAAATCGGTTCCACTTCCGGCAGCCCGCGCTTGCGCTTGCGTTCGTTAAGCTGCCTGACTTCGGTTTCCTGGATATAGCCGGAGTCCGGCAACATCACGCCGCAGAGATCGATAGTGGGTTGCGTGCAATGAATCTTGGCGGCAAAACCATGCTTGACCAGTTTTGGAATAAGGCCCGTGTGGTCGATATGGGCGTGGGTCAGCAGCATGGCGGTAAGCGATTTGGGATCGAAAGGAAAAGCGCGGATGTTCAATTCCCGCTCGGTCTTCGATCCCTGGAACATGCCGCAATCGATGAGCACCCGGGCTTGACCGGTTTCCAACAGATAGCACGAACCGGTCACCGTGCGTGCCGCGCCGTGGAATTTGAGGCGGATGGGCATGCAATCACTCCTTGGGAATCTTGAGGCCGCGCTTCACCAGCTCGGCCCACGTCTGTTGCGGCGTATCGGCGAAACCGAAGAGATTGAGATCGGGCGCGTTCACCATGCCTGTTGACACGAAGTGCTCGAAATTGACCGCCGTTTTCCAGAATTTCGAATCATAGAGGACGACGGGAAGATCGTCGTTCATCTTGCCGGTTTGGCGGAGTGTCAGAATTTCAAACAGCTCATCCATGGTGCCGAAGCCGCCCGGGAAAACCACCAGCGCCGCCGCCCGCATGGCGAAGTGCATCTTGCGCATGGCGAAATAGTGGAAGCGGAAGGTGAGGTCGGGTGTTGAATAGGCATTGGGCTCCTGCTCCACCGGAAGCGTTATGTTGAAGCCAATGGAGGGAGCCCCCGCATCATGGGCACCGCGATTGGCCGCTTCCATGATGCCCGGGCCCCCGCCGGTTGCAATAACGTTATAGCGGGGCGACTTGAGTTCAAGCTTGGCGCCGCCCTCCTCGGAGCAGATGCGGGCGAATTCGCGCGCCGCTTCATACCAGCCCGAACCGCCGCCTTCGTGGATGCGGGCTGAACCGAACACAACCACGGTCGAGGCGACACCCCAGGCCCGCAGATGTTCCTCCGCCTTCTGGAATTCGAGTTGAAACCGGATGCCGCGGGTCGTGTCGCCAAGGAGAAAGTCTTGATCGAGGGCGGGAAGGCGGTAGGCGGCCGCAGCCAGTTGCGCCTTGTTGGACAGGGTCACGGTCGAGAGATTCCTGATGTCGCTCAGATTTCGGGATAGGCCCCTGATCCCTTGCAATCAAGGGGTGTCTGGGCCACGCTTCGCCAAAGGCGGTGAACCATGGCGGATAGAATAAATTCCTTTGCTGCGCAATTCTTGGCCGGACCGGGAAAGACATTCAAATTGGCGAAAAGCGACCCGCGCGATGATAGCGCCTTCACCGACAAGGACATGGCCAAGACAAAACTTGCAGACGACGCGGCCGCCATTGACGCCCTGCAGAACAGGCTTTACGCCGAGGGCAAGCGCTCACTCCTGGTGGTGTTGCAAGGGATCGACAGTTCCGGCAAGGACGGCGTCATCCGTGCCGTGTTCAATGCCTGCGGGCCTATCGGCGTTACCGTTACCTCCTTCAAGGCGCCAAGTCCCGAAGAACTGGCCCACGACTATCTCTGGCGCGTCCACAAGGCCTGCCCGCCGCGTGGCCTCATTGGCATTTTCAACCGCTCGCACTATGAGGATGTGCTGGTGGTCAAGGTGAAGAAGTTCGCCAGCCCCGAAGCAATCGAGCGGCGTTATGAGGAGATCAATCAGTTCGAGAAGCTGCTCGCCCAAAACGGTACCCGCATCCTCAAATTCATGCTGCACATTTCCAAGGAGGAACAGGCCGAACGCCTGCGCGAGCGCATCGCCAACCCGGAGAAACGTTGGAAATTCAACCCGGGCGACCTTGCCGATCGCGCCCTGTGGAATGATTACATGGCCGCCTATGAAATAGCCATCATTCGCTGCTCGACGCCCCATGCGCCATGGCATGTGATTCCCGCCGATCGCAACTGGCTGCGCAACGCCGCCATTGCCCGGATCGTGCGCGAAACGCTTGAGGACATGAACCCGCAATATCCCGAGCCAAAGGACTGGGATCCAGCAGCGATCAAGGTTGTCTGAGGCCTACAGTTTGCGCTTCCTCGCCGCCAGCGTTCGCAGGCGCAAGGCGTTGAGGCGGATGAAACCGGCCGCATCCTTCTGGTCGTAGGCCCCGCGGTCGTCCTCGAAGGTGACGAGCGCGTTAGAATAGAGCGACTTGGGAGATTTGCGGCCGGCGACGATGACATTGCCCTTGTAGAGCTTGAGGCGCACGGTGCCTTCCACATGCTCCTGCGATTTGTCGACCATGGCTTGCAGCATCTCGCGCTCCGGCGAGAACCAGAATCCATAATAGACCAGCTCCGCATAGCGCGGCATGAACCCGTCCTTGAGATGGGCCGCTTCGCGGTCGAGCGTGAGCGATTCCATGGCCCGGTGAGCAACCGACAGGATGGTGCCGCCCGGCGTTTCATAAACACCCCGCGATTTCATGCCGACGAACCGGTTCTCGACCAGATCGAGGCGGCCGATGCCATTGTCATGACCGAGCCGGTTAAGCTCGCCGAGCAGACTGGCCGGTGACAGCTTCTTGCCGCCGATGGCGATGGGATCGCCCTTCAAGAATTCGACCTCGATATATGTGGCCAGATCGGGTGCGTCCTCCGGTGCAATGGTACGCTGATAGACATAGGGCGGCGGCTCGTCCCACGGGTCTTCCAGCACTTTTCCTTCCGATGACGAGTGCAGCAGATTGGCATCGACCGAGAACGGCGCTTCGCCGCGCTTGTCCTTCGAAACTTGAATCTGGTGAGCTTCGGCGAAGGCGATCAAATCCGTGCGGCTTTTGAACTGCCATTCCCGCCAGGGTGCGATGATCTTGATATCGGGGTTTAGCGCGTAAGCTGTCAGCTCGAAACGCACCTGGTCGTTTCCCTTGCCGGTGGCGCCATGGGCGATGGCGTCGGCGCCCGTCTGTTTAGCAATCTCGATGAGCCGCTTGGCGATGAGCGGCCGCGCGATCGAAGTGCCGAGCAGATAGACGCCTTCATAGAGCGCATTGGCCCGGAACATCGGAAAAACGAAATCCTGGACAAATTCCTCCCGCAAATCCTCCACGTGGATTTCCCGGATGCCCAGCATTTCCGCTTTCTTGCGTGCTGGTTCAAGCTCGCCGCCCTGGCCAAGGTCCGCCGTGAACGTCACGACCTCGGCGCCATACTCGGTCTGCAACCACTTCAGAATGATCGACGTATCAAGCCCGCCCGAATAGGCGAGGACGACTTTCTTCACTTGCCCGCGTTTGGTCATGGTGCGTCTCACAACTTTCGTCACCCCGGCTAAAGCCGGGGCCCACCCATCCACGTGACGGATCAGCAGTTCCGTATTGCGTTTGCCATGGGTCCCGGCTTTCGCCGGGATGACGGGAATAGTTCAGGAATGCGGGCCTATCACGCAGCTTGCCCACGCCGCAAGGGTGAACGCTAAGTGAATGCCGGGTTCAGGCTCTATCGAGGGTGACCATGGTTTAAGGCCCTAAATCAAAGGAAAGACCCATGTATCCCCTGATTTCACTGCTGATCGCCGCTATCGTATCCGTGTCCCCAGCCGGGGCCGCGAGCAATAAAACCAGTTCCATCGTGAGCGCCCCGCACGTGATGGTGGTGGCCGGTGCTCCGGCGGAGCGATACAAGTTCCGCAAGCTCCGCTCATCGCCGGCTAAGAAGCCGCTGCCGCCAGCCGCTCACTCGCCCTGATCTTTTGGCTTTCGCTCTTGAGTTGCCCGCAGGCCGCCATGATGTCGCGGCCGCGCGGCGTGCGCACCGGCGAGGCATAGCCAGCGCGGTTGAGGACTTCGGCGAACACTTCGATTGTGTCCCAATCCGAACAGACATACGGCGTGCCGGGCCACGGGTTGAAGGGGATGAGATTGACCTTCGCCGGAATGCCTTCGAGCAGCTTCACCAACCGTTTGGCATCGGCGAGTGAATCGTTGACCCCCTTCAACATCACATATTCGAATGTGATGCGGCGCGCATTGGAGAGGCCCGGGTAATTCCGGCAGGCGTTGAGCAATTCCTTGAGTGGATACTTCTTGTTGAGCGGCACAAGTTTGTCGCGAATTTCATCTGTCGTTCCATGGAGTGAGATGGCCAGCATGGTGCCGATTTCATCGCCGGCGCGGACGATTTCCGGAACGACACCCGCGGTCGACAGCGTGATGCGGCGCTTCGACAGGGAAATCCCCTCGCCATCGGAAACAACTTCGATGGCGGCTTTCACATTGTCGAAATTATAGAGCGGCTCGCCCATACCCATGAGCACCACATTGGTGAGATAGCGCCCGCCCGGTGGCGGCGCGGGATTGGCTTCGATCTGGTGGGGCCATTCCTCCAGGCGGTCGCGGGCGATCATCACCTGGCCCACGATCTCGTTGGCGGTCAAGTTGCGCACCAGCTTCTGGGTGCCCGTGTGGCAGAAGGTGCAGGCGAGCGTGCAACCCACCTGGCTCGAAATGCACAAGGTGCCGCGATCCTCCTCGGGGATATAAACCATCTCCACTTCGTGGCACTGCCCCCGCCCATCAGGCAACAAACGGATGAGCCACTTGCGCGTACCGTCCGTTGAGACCTGCTCAGTCACCACGTCGGGCCTGCCGATCACAAAGCATTCGTCGAGCCTGGCGCGCAGCTCCTTGGAAATGTCGGTCATCTCGGCAAAGGATTGCGCGCCGCGATGGTAAATCCAGTGCCAGATCTGGCGCATGCGCATTTGGCGCTGCTTTTCGGGAACCGCGGCCGCGGCAAGCGAATCGGCGAGTTCGCCGCGCGTCAGCCCCACCAGCGACGGACGCGGATCGTTGGGCAGATAGGGGCTGAGATGCATGGTCATGGCGCGTGCCCTAGCACAGGCGGGCGGCGTTCCGCTACTTGCAGGCTTCGTCGATTTTTGCGAGCGCCGCCGACACGCCTTCCAGCGAATAGGTGTCGAGCGTCTCGGTACCGCGCCACGAGGTGCCCTTCAACCTTAGGGATTTGCCGTTCTGCATGGCGGCTACGATCTTCTTTTCCGTAGCCGTCGTATCGGCCCAGGCGCCATCGGCATTGCTGAACAGTTCGAACGCCGCGTCGTCAACCCTGAGCTCGACGGTTGAGTCTTTCTTGAAAGCATAGCCGATGATCGTCATGATTTCGCCTCTGACCTTGCGGCCCGGCATATGGGTGACCAGGAAGAAGGCGGGATCGCGCTTGGCGGTTTTGGGTTCGCTCGCCTTCGGCCGCGCGGAAATATAGCAGACCTTCGTGTCGGGCGCCTTGTAGGTATAGGCCGCCCAGTTATTAAACTGGCCCAAAAGCGTGGGTTCTGCGGCCTGGGCATTGGCCTTGCCGCAGGCGCACGAGGTTAGAAACAGGAGTCCCAGAACCCCTACCAGCCCTCTTGGAATCATGTGGGCGACCTTACCCATGCGAATTGGAAAAATCCATCGGCTCCGGATGCTTGAGGATTCCGGCCCAAATGGGGCGAAGGCCGGTGCGTGGGCTTATTGCGATGCAACCATACCTGCTATAAGCCCGCTGCTAACGTGGATTGCGAGGTTGAGGCCGTGGCGGCAATGGAACAGACCCGGGAGACAGAGCCCATTCTCGACGGTCTTGCCGATTGCTTGAGCGAGGCAGCCGCGGACGCCGAAGCGGTGTTCGCCAGAGCGAAATCGAAGCTGACCGCGAAAATCATGCCAGGCGGCAAGGTGCAAGCCGAAGCCCTCGACCGTGAGCAGCATGGGGCGCACGGGCTGGCCTGGCTTGCAACGTATGTCGCGGCCATCCGCGAACTTGCCCGGTATGGCGAACGGCTGGCCCGCGAAAACCGCTTCGGCGAGATCGAACGGCTCACCACGCAGATCGCCGTGGGCGAATATTTGAACCAGATCGTGGGCGGAATTCCCATGAACCAGGGCGAATGGGCAAGACCCGCGGACCTTGGATTGACCCACGCCGATGTGTCGCGCCTCACGGCCAATCCGTTATTTGTTTCAGGCAACAGTGCCGCAGCTCGGAGCTGTCTGGTGGGACTGACGACGGAGGGCCAGTCCGCGGATTCTGGCCTTGATACAACGCTGGCCGAAATGCGCCAGACCATGGCCCGCTTCGTCGCGGACAAGGTTGCTCCCCACGCCCACGGCTGGCACCGGGCGAACGCCTATGTGCCGATGGAGATTGTGCGGGAGCTAGCCGATCTCGGCGTCTTCGCGCTGACGCTGCCGGAAAAATTTGGCGGCCTGGGCCTTTCCAAGGAATCCATGTGCGTCGTCTCCGAGGAACTGTCGCGCGGCTGGATCGCCGTGGGCTCGCTTGGAACCCGCGCTGAAATCGCCTGCGAGTTGATCCTGTGCGGCGGTACCGAAGAACAAAAACGCAAATGGCTGCCGAAAATTGCATCCGGTGAAATCCTGCCCACCGCCGTTTTCACCGAACCCAATACCGGCTCGGATTTGGGCGCGCTTACGACCCGCGCGACGCGCGCTGGCAACGCCTACAAGATCACCGGCAACAAGACCTGGATCACCCATCCGGTGCGCGCCGACGTGATGACGCTGCTCGCCCGCACCGATACCGCCGACACGGGCTATCGCGGCCTCTCCATGTTTCTGGCCGAAAAACCCCGTGGAACCGATGGCGACCCGTTCCCGGCACAGGGCATGTCGGGATCCGAGATCGAGGTGCTGGGCTACCGCGGCATGAAGGAATATGAAATCCGCTTTGAGGATTTCGAAGTGAAGGCGGAGAACCTGTTGGGCGGCATCGAAGGCCAGGGCTTCAAGCAATTGATGCAAACCTTCGAGTCGGCCCGCATACAGACGGCGGCCCGCGCCGTGGGCGTGGCCCAGAACGCCCTCGATCTCGGGCTCAAATATGCCATGGACCGTGCGCAATTCGGCAAGGCCATCGTCAATTTCCCGCGCATCGCCGATAAACTCGCCATGATGGCGGTGGAAATCATGGCGGCGCGCCAGCTCACCTTCCATGCAGCACGTGAGAAAGACGCCGGGCGCCGCTGCGATCTCGAAGCCGGCATGGCCAAGCTTTTGGCCGCTCGCGTGGCCTGGGCCGCCGCCGACAACGCCTTGCAAATTCACGGCGGAAACGGTTTTGCGCTGGAGTACCAGATCAGCCGCGTGCTCTGCGATGCGCGCATTCTCAACATCTTTGAAGGAGCCGCCGAAATCCAGGCGCAGGTGATCGCGCGGCGCCTGCTCGAAGGTGGCAATTGAACGCGAAAACAATTCTCATCACCGGCTGTTCGTCGGGCATCGGCTATGCTTGCGCCAAGGGACTCAAAGCCCGCGGCTGGCGGGTCTTCGCCACCGCACGAAAACCGGAGGATTTGCAACGGCTCGAGTCCGAAGGCCTGGAAACGCTCTACCTCGACTACACCGATTCCAGTTCCGTGGCGGACTGTGCCGAGGAAGTCGCCAAGCGCAGCGGCGGCAAGCTCGACGCGCTGTTCAACAATGGCGCCTATGGTCAACCCGGCGCCGTCGAGGATTTGCGGCGCGACGTGCTTGAAGCCCAGTTTGCGGCCAACGTGTTCGGCTGGCATCAGCTGACCACAGCCTGCCTGCCGTTGATGCGCACCAATGGTTCGGGCCGCATCGTCCACTGCTCGTCGCTCCTTGGATTTGTGGCGCTGAAATGGCGCGGCGCCTATAATGCCTCGAAGTTTGCGATCGAAGCGCTGGCCGATACCATGCGGCTGGAATTGCGCGGCACCAGTATTCGCGTTTCGCTGATCGAACCCGGACCGATTGCCAGCCGCTTTACCGAGCACGCGCTCGAAGCCTTCAACCGCAACATCGACCAGGCCAGTTCCCATTACCGGGATGCCTACGCCCGGCAAAGCGTGAGGCTTAGCCAAGGCCGCGCTAACCGCTTTCGATTGGGGCCCGAGGCAGTACTTGAAAAACTAATCCATGCCGTTGAAAGCGAAAGACCCCGCGCCCGTTACTTCGTGACGCAACCCACAAGCTATATGGCCGTTGCCAGACGGGTGCTGCCGCAGCGCCTGCTTGATTATTTTCTCGACAAGGTGTCCGACCCATGAACCCCTTCGATTATCTCGTCTCCATCGCCGTTGGAGTTGTGCTCGTTGTACTGCTTCTCGGCCTGTGGAACATGCTGCGCGGCGGTTCCGCCAACCGATCGCAAACGCTGATGCGCTGGCGCGTCATTCTGCAGTTCATCGCCATCATCGTCATGCTGGCAGGGCTGTGGTACGTTCAACGATCTTGAAAGGCGATCCCATGACACCCATTTCTGAACGCGGTTATTCAGGCGAAAGAAATCTGCCAATGGTTGTGACGCGCCAGGAGGAAAGGGTGAAGCAAGGGTTTTGGCCCAAGCTCGCGCGCGTGCTGGCGAGCCTTCCGTTTGCCGAAGAAGTGGTGGCCGCCTATTATTGCGCCTTCGATCCCGCAACACCGCGCAAGGCCAAGGGCATTCTGCTGGCAGCGCTCGCCTATTTCATTCTGCCTTTCGACGTGGTGCCCGATTTCATTCTTGGCTTGGGCTTTACCGACGACTTGGCGGTGCTGGTCACTGCCGTCAACATGATACGTACCCACATGACGCAGGCCCATCGCGACAAGGCGACGGCGGCGCTGGCTCGCATCCGGCGCGGTGAGACGGTGGCCTGACGCCACGGCTTGGTCCCATCCCTGCCGCAATGAAAAACCGCCCCACCATACTTGCAATGACCCTGGAAGCCTTCCAGCGGCTGTTTGCCGACGAGGCTATTCCGCTGGCGGGCAACATCGCCTTTCGCACGCTCTTTTCGGCATTCCCGTTTCTCATCTTCCTGACGGCACTGGGCGGTTTCTTCGGCAGCGAAAATTTGGCCGAGGCCATCGTCACCTACTTGCTGAGTGTCGCGCCTGAACAACTGGTGCGGCCCCTGGTGCCCGAGATCCGCTCGATTCTCACGGTGCCCCGGTCCGGATTGTTGAGCCTTTCCGCCGCTCTGACCATATGGAGCGCCATGGGCGGAGTGGACAGCGTGCGCGTGGGTTTGAACCGCGCCTACGATCTCAGGGAACACCGCGGCATGTTCTGGCTCTATGGCCAGAGCATCGTGTTTGTCATCGGTTCAGCGGCGGTGCTGCTGATAACCTCCATTCTGATCGTGTTCGCGCCGATAGCGCTGGCCGCGATCGCCGCCCACGCGCCGGCCTTGCGCCAGAACTTCGCGGCCCTCGACCTGTTGCGCTATCCCGCCGCGATTGTGCTGCTGACCTCCGGCCTGCTGGTTTGCCATCGCATTCTCCCCGCCAAGCGGCTTCGTCTCTGGGAGTTGCTGCCGGGCGTCCTGCTGACGGTGGCGGTGTGGATCGCCTTGTCCGGCATTTACTCGGTCTATCTGGTGAACTTCAACACGTTCGCCTCGACTTACGCATCCCTGTCTGGCCTGTTCGCCGCGCTATTTTTTCTCTATATGGCGGCATTGGTGCTAATTTTCGGCGGCGAAGTGAACCGCGTGCTGGCGGTGCGAAGGATCACCAGGCCGGCGGCGGATAACAGCGGTGGCAAAGAGTGATATTGAAACGCCCTCGTGGAACGGCGAGTCCCGGCCACAGTACGGCACGGAAGGTGATGTGGAGTTTTTGGCAGCGAAGGATCGTTTGCGGGATGCTGTTTGGCCTTATGCTGGCAGCTACCATGCCCGGAGCTTTCGCCGAGGATGCGAAGTTCCTCAAAGGACTGGCGCTGGTCATTGGCCAAACCAAATACGATCATCTCCCAACCCTGCCAAATCCCGGCAATGATGCCCGCGCCATTGGCAAGCTTCTGACCGACCTTGGTTTCGAAGTGGTGCCGGTTCCCGATGCGGACGCCAAAAAGCTCAAGCGGGCTCTGCAGCGCTTTGTCGAGGATGCGGCGGATGCCGATGTGGCGCTCATCTATTATTCCGGCCACGGCATCGAGGCGGGCGGGGAGAATTACCTCATACCCGTCGATGCCGGTATCTCTTCCCTGGCCGACGCGGGCGAGAGGCTGGTGCCCCTGTCCGGCTTTCTCGATGAATTGCAGCAGACGGCGAAGATCACCATCATGCTGCTCGATGCCTGCCGCAGCAATCCGTTTCCAGCCGATGCGAGGATCATAACGCCGTCGGCGCCGCAAGGTATCGCCATCGGGGATCAAGGTTTGGCGGCCACCAAAGGCGTGGTCCCGGTTGAGGACGGTCCCGTGGGCGACAGCTTCGGCCAGGTGATCGACTTTGCCGCCGAACCCGGCGCGCCGGCACTTGACGGCAAGCCCGGCGGCAACAGCCCCTATGCGGCTGCGTTGCTGAAACATCTGGCCGCCAACCGGGGCTATGAGTTTGGCCAGGTCATGACGCTGGTGGCGGAGGAGGTCTATCTTTCAACCCAGGCACGGCAGCGGCCCTGGACCAATGGCAGCCTCCGGCGTTTTCTTAACTTCGGCCTGAACCCGGAAGAATACGCGAGCGACGAGGCGCTGATCCGCGACACGCGCCGCAAGCTCCTCGTTACAATCGCCGCGACGCCCGGGGATTTACGCCGCACGGTGGAGACGGTGGCGAAAGAGAAAGGCATTCCACTGGCCGGCATGTATGACGTGCTGCGCGCCCTCGGCCAGTCCGACATTCCCCAGGACCCGGAACGGATCGACAAGCTGCTGGCGGAACAGGCCGGCAATATCGCCAGGATGATGGCCGAACGCCGCGCCCTCGATGCCGGCGACCCGGAGATCACCCGGTTGGCGGCTCTTGCCGACAGAGGCATCGACGAGGGCGCGCTGCCCGCCGCGCGAAAGTTCCTCGACCAGGCGAAGGCGAAGGTCGAGACAGGGCGCGCGGCAGTCGAAGGCCAGCGCGAGAGGCTTAGAGAGAAAGACAAGGCAGATGCGGCGATCATGGCGCGAAGTGCCGAAGCCTTTGAGCGCGACTTCAACCATCTGGCAGCCGCCAATGACTATGCCAAGGCCCACAGTTATGTGAGAGAATCCGATCCGGCGCTGGCCTTCTCCTACAAGCTCTCGGAGGCAGACGCGTTGTACTTCCATGGTGACTACAAGGGTGACAATGACGCTCTGAGACGATCCATCGATGCCTACCGGGAAGTACAACGGCTTGCGCCGCGCGGCCGGGTGCCCCTCGACTGGTCCGCGACGCAGAATAATCTGGGCAATGCGCTCCAAGCCCTCGGGGAGCGGGAGAGCGGAACGGAAAAGCTGGAGGACGCGGTCGCGGTCTACGGGGCGGCGCTGGAGGAAAGGCCGCGCGAGCGCGTGCCGCTCGACTGGGCGATGACGCAGAATAATCTGGGCAATGCGCTCACGAGCCTCGGTGAGCGGGAGAAAGGCCCGGCGCGGCTGGAGGAAGCGGTCGCGGCCTATCGCGCCGCACTGGAGGAACAGACCCGCGAGTGGGTACCCCTCGGCTGGGCCATGACACAGAACAATTTGGGCGCTACTCTTTGGACCCTCGGCGAACGCGAGAGC
>JBKKDI010000263.1:0-5867 GCA_046708645.1 Aestuariivirga sp. | reverse complement strand
GCCTTGGCTGATGCGGCCTTGCGAGCCTTGGTTTTGGCCCAATGCGTCTGACTGGTTGAATTCAGTATCTCTCTGCAGTCGAGAGATAAGCCGACGACGCTCCTGAACCGCGCCGGTTCCCACTCAGCACGCCCATGAGTATTTCCAGGACGCAACAGGACAGCTCACCGTCGGTGTGTGGCAAACGACGGGTTACCATCGAAAGCTCATCGATTTTCCACGCTACGAGTTGATGCATCTGCTCGAGGGTACCGTCACCTTCAACGACGACAAAGGGGGAAACCATAGTTTCAAACCGGGCGATACCTTCTTTGTGCCAATTGGCACGCCGAACTCCTGGAAGTCGGAAGGAACGCTGCGCAAAATCTACTGCATCTTCCAGCCGCGCAAGGCGGGATAGGCTATTACGCCAAGGACGGCGCCGGTGCCGAGCTCCCCCGGGCGTCGAAGGTAGGAGCGCAGATATTGCGGCAGGGTGGCAACGCGATCGAGTTTCACGGTCAATCATAGCATCCGCCACGCTAGTCTTGCCTATGCCGTCCAACTGGCGCAACGTCAGCGACAATTAGCTGATCAGTTGGGTAGATGTCGGTTAATTGGGTCTTAGAATCTACCCGCCAACCAACGGGGGACGAAATGTCTAAGGCAAAACTGATCGTGATCAAGGTCGAGGACAAGCCGGGTACAGTGGCGGCCGCCGTGGCGGTGCTATCCGCGGCCAAAGTCAATATCGAAACAATCTTCGGCTACGGCCCGCAAGGCGATCTGCAACTTATTGTCGACGATACCGGCAAGGCCAAGAAAGCGCTCAAAGCGGCTGGCGTCGCATTTAGCGAAGCAAGGGCTGAGGTTGTGGAAATGCCCAACAAGCCCGGCAGCCTGCATGCCTACCTGTCGAAGTTAGCCAAGAAGGGCGTCAATCTGCGCTCTATTTCAGGGATGTCCAGCATGTCGGCACGTAAATCTATCTTCGTCTGGACAGCGGAAAGCTGAACCGAAGCGCTCCCTGTTCCCGTGTGATGACGGTAAATGCTGAATTTCGAGTCAGGCACCGTTGCCCATATGCGTTTGTTCTCAACCCGCGAGCCAACAAGGATTCGCCAATTTGAGTGGGCACCATTTGTAAGGGACGAAGCGCTATGGCGCGGTGGCCCCAGTGTCAGCGGTGAAGCCTGAATCTTAGTCCTGTTCGTTTTCCGTTCTTTCGCTCCGTGTTATATGGCTGACCTACGTTAGTGATGAGTGGAGTATTAGGATGGCATCCCCAGGACGCGCGTATTGGAAAGGTTTTCTCCGCCTCTCGTTGGTAACAATCCCGGTTGAAATTTTCAACGCGGTCGATGCCAGCTCGGAGATCAATTTCAACCAAATCCACAAACCATCCGGAAAACGGGTCAATTACACCAAGACCGTCCAGGGCATTGGCCCGATTCAAAACTCCGACATCGTCAAGGGGTATCAGCTGGAGAAGGATGTCTACGTTGCCCTTGAGCCCGGTGAGCTCGACGCCATCAAGCTGGAGAGCAAGAAGACGCTGGATCTGACTCAGTTTGTCGACGTGGGAGACATCGACCCCCGGTATTTCGAACGCCCTTATTTCCTTGTTCCGCCGGATGAACAGGCGGCAGAGGGTTATATGGTGATCCGCGAGGCGCTTCAGAAAATGAACAAGTTCGGCGTCGGTCAAGTCACAATGTCAGGGCGCGAATATCTCGTCGCGGTGGGTCCGGTTGATCGCGGGCTTGTTATGGAAATCATGCGCTACCCGAACGAGCTCAAGGCACCGCAGACTTATTTTCATGATTTACCAACTGCAAAAACCGATCCGGAAATGGTTAGCCTGGCTACCGAGATCATTAAGCGCAAGAGCGGACCGTTCAAGCCGCAGGAGTTCAAGAACCGTTATGCCGTCGCCTTGCAGGAGTTGGTGAAAGAGAAGTCCAAGGGAAAGAAGATAATCGCTGCTCCTCAGGGTGAAACGTCACCTAGCAATGTGATCAATCTTATGGAGGCGCTGCGCAAGAGCCTCGGGTCCCCCGCCGATAAGGCGAAGGAGCCTAAGGCCGCGCCCAAGAAGCGGGCACGAAGCAAATGACACCGAGAAAGAGCTCAGCCGTCGATTCTTGCCAGTCTTGGCCGTGGAGCACCAATACTGAACATCGAAGGAACCCCAACGGAACCCCGATTAGGCTGTTCAACAGTAATAAAGAGGTCAAGTCATTGAAATACTGGCGCGCCCTAAGAGATTCGAACTCCTGACCCCCAGATTCGTAGTCTGGTGCTCTATCCAGCTGAGCTAAGGGCGCGCGCGAGGCCGCTGTCTAATACGCTAGTGCAGCGAACGCAAGGCCTCGCCCCTGCGCGCCAGCAAAGGCAATTTAGCCCACAGGGGGCGCGCCACCAGCGGAATCCCGGCGATGCCCAGTCCTGAGAGCAGCACAATCACCGCCGGGCGCAAGCCATAGGCCAGCATGAGATTGGCTGCGGCGATCCGCCAGGGATCAACCCCGGTTGCCAGCCCATACCAGGCGAATTCGGCAATGGCCGTGGCAAGGCTGCCAGCCACCGCCCACAGGACGAGCGCTGGAGCCGAGAACTTGATGCGCCAGGCCATCGCGGCGCGATAAATCATCAGCGTGAAGAACAGTCCTGCCATGAGCGTTGCCTGGCTGACGTCGATTTTCGATTGCATGAAAAAATGCAGGATACCGAGGACGGCGATGCCGTAGACGATGCGATGCAATTGCTTCCAGCGCTTTCCCAGCTTGCGGACCGCCCAATCCGTTGACGTGGCGGCCAGCAGGCTGAACCCGGACAGCGCCACAAAGCCGATGGTGAGATAGATGCGGAGGACAATCTCCGAGGCGACGAAGCCAAGGTCGAATTTCGAATTGACGATATAGAGAGTGAAGTGAAGTGCCGCGTAAGAGAACGCCCCAATGCCTGTCATCCGGCGCACCAGTGCCAGCTTCGGCCAATTGAGAATGCGCTGGGCCGGCGTCAGCGCCAATGTGATCACCAGAAATCGCACCGCCCAAAGACCGCACACCAGGAGCGCCTCCTTGACGGGGAGGGGACCGAGGTCAAACGTCCAATAGCGATATGCGAGATAGACAGCCGGAGCAGCAAGCCCAGCGAGCGTCAGGGTCTTGAGCCATGAGAAACGTCCCACGCGATCGGTGACCGGAGTCATCGCTCCTATATGGCGCGTAGAACCTTGAAAGTCTCCTCACAGGTTTTCACCTCTGCGCGAGATGGAGCGCCTCCTTCAGTTTGTCGGCAAATGGCCCAGGCGTATCGAGCATGCTGAAGTGCCCCGCATTCGGAAGAGTTTGGAACCGCGCTTGCGGAATGAGGGCGGCAAATCGCTTTCCTTCGTTCAAATTCACCCACCGGTCTTCCTCGCCCCAGATCACCGTGGTGGGGACCCTAATCCCTGGATAGAGCTTTTCGAGCTGCGCGGTGTAGTCATAATCGAATTGGCCAACTTGCCGGTAATAGGCTTTCTGGCCCACTTCCCCAGTCCAGGGATCGATCAAACTGCTCAGAAGCTCCTCCGTGGGATTGTGTGACATTGCGGTGCGCAAGTGCGCGGCCAACACCGCATGATGGATATAGGCGGGAACAGCGGCGAAAACCGCCTCATATCCCTTGACCAGGCGAGAGAACGGCGTGCCCCAGGGCGAGAGCACCACACCGTCGGCAATTGTGAGGCTGCGCACCCCAAGACCCTCAACCAGATGCGCGCCGAGAACCGCCGCGGCACCGAAATCGTGACCCACAAGGTGGGGGTTTTCGAGCCCGAGATGCCGGCAAAAGCCGATCAATGTCTGGGCGAAAGCCCGGAGTCGCACATCTTGGCCTTCAAATTTCGCCGATTGGCCGTAGCCCGGCAGATCCAGGAAATAGCAGGTGTACTCGGATTTCAGCGCATCGATGATGCTGTGCCAGATGCGCGAGCTGGTCGGCGTGCCGTGACACAGAACGATTGCGGGTCCCGCGCCTGCACTTCCAAAGCGGGTCTCGCCATGGGGGGAGTCATAGGTTTCCGACAGTTGATAGTTTGTCATGGCATGCTCTCTCCTTGCCGGTATAAGACTGAAAATAATGCGTATTTGTGCGAGGTAAAATGAAGGTTCGTCATGCGGATGTGAAAGTCTGCCAAACGTGACACTCCCCCCTATGCAAAACTTGCAGGCCTTTGTTCGGACCGTTGAAACCGGGCGTCTGCGCATTGCCGCGCAGAGCCTGAATGTTACTGAGTCCGCCGTCAGTCATCAGATTGCGCGGCTGGAACGGCAACTGGGGGTGGTACTGCTCGATCGAGGTTCAAATGGCGTGTCGCTGACCAGGGACGGCCGCCAGTTTTTTGAACGGATTCGCGGACCGCTCCAGGACCTCGCCGATGCGGCTGATGAGTTCGGCCCTCGCCATCAAAGCAGGGTGTCGCTCACCATGCCGCAATCCTTTGCCGCCCTGTGGTTTGCGCCACGTTTGCATCGGCTGACCGAGGATTTGCCGGACATTGAAATCGACATCCTGCCGACATCGCGCGTATGTGACCTCGCCCGCGAGAAAATCGACTTCGGCATCCGCATGGGCGTTGGCATTTGGAAAGATTGTTCCGTCGTGCCTCTGGTACAGGAACGGATTTCTCCGGTGTGCTCAGTAGTCAATGCGCCGAAAATCGAAAGCCTCGGAGCCTCTGGCTTCCTGTCCAGCACGACGATGATTTGCAACGCGCTTCATGGCGATGAATGGGAAACATGGTGTGGCGAGTTTGGTGTGGCTCTGCCACGCAAGGACAGAGCTCAGACCCTTTCCTCTTTCGACCTGGTCGCCAATGCCGTCCTCGGCGGTTCCGGCATCGCCATGGGCCGCTCGCCCTTGATCGATTCGCTTTTGAGTGACGGCCGCCTCATACAGCCCTTTCCCGAAAAGATCATGCTCTCCGGCTGGTATTATCTTGTGACGCCAGACGAGAAACCCCTTCGCGGTGCGAGGCGGCGCGTGCATGATTGGCTTCTTGCGGAATTTGAGCGGCTTCCCTGATGCGCGCAGCATGGCCCATATACATGATCGAGAGGATGGGCAGCCGCCCAAAAATAAAATCGAGATTTCGATTAAGTCCCATCGGGCCGAGTCCCACGAAGCTGCAATCACCGAAGCCTCGGGCCTTCATCTGAGTATCGAGCTCGTGCGGTGTAATGAATTTCGCGCGGTCGTGGGTACCGCGCGGCAGCAGTCGTAGAATATTTTCCCCAAGCGTGACGACGACAAATGCCGCAAGCGCGGTGCGATTGATGGTATCGAAGAGGAAGATGCCGCCTGGCCGCAGAACGCGGGCAACTTCATCGAGCACGACTCCTAGATCCTGCACATGTTCGAGGACATCGACGCATGCGACATAATCCATCGAATGGCTGGGCAAGGGCAGGCTCTCTCCCGAAGCCACCAGATAATGAATCGGCAGTCGCTGCGATGCCGCGTGGCTTGTAGCGATGGCGATCGCCGCCGCCGCTGGATCGATACCGGTGACAAGGGCGCCCCGCCGCGCCAGGGCCTCCGCCATGAAGCCACCGCCACAACCAAGGTCGAGGACAGTCTTTCCCTGCCAGCTTGCGATCCGGTCGAAATACTTGAGCCGTGCCGGAACCAGATTTTGCAAAGTTCGCAGCCAGCGCCGGGATCCATCCCACCAATGTTCTGCGAAGCGATCGTAGATCGAAAGATCGTTGCCTGGCGGTCTCTGGCGATCGACGCGCGGAAACGGCAGCCAATAGGGATGGCCGTTTCGATAATCCAGGAAGGCCTGTCCAAAATTCCTTATGAAACGGGCCTCCTTGAACAGGGGGCCGATGAGGCAA
>JBKKDI010000262.1:0-6448 GCA_046708645.1 Aestuariivirga sp. | reverse complement strand
AGCGGCCGCTTCGGCGTGACCGCGGAGTATCTCGTCAACTCCGACATGATGCAGATCAAGATGGCCCAGGGCGCCAAGCCCGGCGAAGGCGGGCAATTGCCCGGCCACAAGGTCGATAATGTCATCGCCCGGGTGCGCCATTCGACCCCCGGCGTCGGCTTGATCTCGCCGCCGCCCCATCACGACATCTATTCGATAGAAGATTTGGCCCAATTGATCTTCGATCTGAAGAACGTAAATCCCGCTGGCCTCGTGTCGGTGAAGCTCGTCTCCGAAGTGGGGGTCGGCACGGTCGCGGCCGGTGTCGCCAAGGCCCATGCCGATCATGTGACGATTTCCGGTTACGAAGGCGGTACCGGCGCCTCGCCTCTCACTTCGATCAAGCACGCGGGTTCGCCGTGGGAAATCGGCCTCGCCGAAACTCAACAGACGCTGGTTGCCAATGATCTGCGTGGCCGCATCGCCGTGCAGGCCGATGGTGGCATCCGCACCGGGCGCGATGTGGTGATTGCCGCCCTCCTCGGCGCCGACGAAATCGGTTTTGCAACAGCACCGCTAATCGCTGCGGGCTGCATCATGATGCGCAAGTGTCACCTGAACACCTGCCCCGTGGGCGTGGCGACCCAGGACCCGGAACTCAGAAAGCGTTTCAAGGGCCAACCCGAACATGTCATCAATTTCTTCTTCTTCGTGGCCGAAGAAGTGCGCGAATATCTGGCGGCGATGGGCTTCACCTCCTACAGCGAGCTGATCGGCGCCACCGAATGGCTCGACCAGCAGGAGGCGATTGCCCACTGGAAGGCCAAGGGCCTCGACTTCACCAGGGTGTTTGCCAAGCCCGATGTCACGGGGCCCGCCGCGACCAGAAAGACGAGTGCGCAGGATCACGGCATTGACCATGTTCTCGACCGCAAGCTTATCGCCGAAGCAACGCCGGCACTCGAGGGCGGCACACCCGTCGAGATCGTAACAAGGATCAGGAACGCCGATCGCACGGCCGGCGCCATGCTCTCTGGCGAAGTCGCCAAACGTTATGGCCATGGCGGGCTGCCGGAAGATACCATCACCGTCAAGTTCACCGGCACTGCCGGCCAGAGTTTCGGCGCCTGGGCGGCACACGGTGTCACACTGGAATTGACCGGCGAAGCCAACGACTACGTCGGCAAGGGCCTTTCCGGCGGCAAACTCATCATCAGGCCGCACGAAAAGACCGGCTTCGTGCCCGAAACCTCGGTCATCGTCGGCAACACTGTTTTGTACGGCGCCATCACCGGCGAGTGCTATTTCCGCGGCGTCGCCGGCGAACGCTTCGCCGTGCGCAATTCGGGCGCTGTCGCTGTCGTCGAAGGCGTCGGCGACCATGGCTGCGAGTACATGACCGGCGGCTGCGTCCTCGTCATCGGCGACACGGGCCGCAATTTTGCCGCCGGCATGTCGGGCGGTGTCGCCTATGTGCTGGATGAGGCAGGCGGCTTCGCCAAGCGCTGCAATCTCGCCATGGTCGATCTAGCGCCCATACCGGCGGAAGACGCCACCATCGAGCGCCTGCACCATCACGGCGGCGACCTCGAAAGCCACGGCCTTGTCGATGTGACGGTTCACATGGAAAAGCACGATGCGACGCGCATCTGGGAGCTGCTGTCGCGGCACTACAAATACACAGGATCCTCGCGCGCCAGGACGATCATCGACAACTGGGAAACCTTCTTGCCGAAATTCGTGAAGGTCATGCCGGTCGAATACGCCCGCGCCCTTCAAGAACTTGAAAAAGCCCAAGCAACCAGCGACGGCATGACCATCGGCGTCAAGAGGAGCGCGTGATGGTTGAAACTTTCCTCACCCTGATGAGGATAGTGCTGGTGGAACAATAATGGGAAAGGTAACCGGCTTTCTCGAGATTGAGCGGCAGGAACGCAAGTACAAGCCGGCATCCGACCGCATCCGTCACTACCACGAGTTTGTGATTCCGCTTTCCGAGGAAGCGACCTCGGCGCAGGCGGCGCGCTGCATGGATTGCGGCATTCCCTATTGCCACACCGGCTGCCCGGTGAACAACCAGATCCCCGACTGGAACGATCTGGTTTATCTCGGAAACTGGGAAGAGGCCTCGCGCAATCTACATTCGACCAACAATTTTCCGGAGTTCACCGGCCGCGTCTGCCCGGCTCCCTGCGAGGCCTCCTGTACACTGAACATCGACGACAACCCGGTCACCATCAAGACCATCGAATGCGCCATTGTCGACAAGGCCTGGGAAAACGGCTGGTTAAAGCCGGATATCTGCGGCGAAAAAACCGGCAAGAAAATCGCCATCGTCGGTTCCGGCCCCGCCGGACTCGCCGCAGCCCAGCAGTTGGCCCGCGTCGGCCACGCCGTGCATGTGTTCGAGAAGCAGCCGAAGGCCGGCGGCCTGTTGCGTTATGGCATTCCCGATTTCAAGATGGAAAAGCATCTGATCGACCGCCGCATCGCGCAGATGGAAGCCGAAGGCGTTGCCTTTCACTACGGCGTTCACGTTGGCGTCACCCAGGACGCACAACAATTCATCGGCAGTTTCGATGCGGTGTTGCTGGCCGGCGGTTCCGAAAAACCGCGCGACTTGCCGGTGCCCGGCCGTGAGCTCAATGGCATCCATTTCGCCATGGACTTCCTGCCCCAGCAGAACCGCCGCGTCTCCAAGGAGCCCGCCCTCGACAATCGCCCGATCCTCGCCTCGGGCAAGCATGTCGTGGTGATCGGCGGCGGCGACACGGGCTCCGACTGCGTTGGCACCTCCATTCGTCAAGGCGCCCTTTCCGTCACCCAGCTTGAAGTCATGCCAAAGCCGCCGGAAGCTGAGAACAAGCTGCTGACCTGGCCGGACTGGCCGCTGAAACTGCGCACGTCGTCGAGTCATCAGGAAGGCGCCGAGCGCGATTTCTCGGTGGTTACAAAATCCTTTTCGGGTGAACAGGGCGAGGTCAGGAAACTCAACTGCGTGCGCGTCGATGCCAGGATGCACAAGATCGAAAACAGCGGCTTCGAAATTAAAGCCGGTCTCGTGCTGCTCGCCATGGGTTTCGTCCACCCCATTCACGAGGGCATGCTGGCGTCCCTTGGCGTCAAGCTCGATCCACGCGGCAATGTTGAAGCGAATGTGAAGACCTATCGCACCAGCCTCGACAAGATTTTCGTAGGCGGCGATATGCGCCGTGGCCAATCGCTGGTTGTCTGGGCCATCCGCGAGGGCCGCCAGGCGGCGCGCGCCATCGACGAATTCCTCATGGGATCAAGCGGCCTGCCGCGATAGGCAATGCAATCCACAATCATCTCATCACCGCACGTATTGCTGTCCGGTTAAGATCTGATCCAAACAACAGCCTGCGAATTCACTCAATCGTCCCCTTCCCCCCTTCGCGGGGGAAGGTGGCGCGAAGCGCCGGATGAGGGGGTAGTGCAGCGAGCCAGGTGCCTGATAGCCAGGACTCGCTGAACCAGCCCCCCTCATCCGTCTCGCGCCAAGGTGGTGCGATCCACCTTCCCCCGCGAGGGGGGAAGGGGCTCGTTTACTTCGGCATGCTGAAATCATCCGCACGGCCGGGCGGCGCCGCCGCGGTTTCGCCTGAGACGAATAGTTTTTCCGCGGCACTTCCCGGCTGCACAATTGCCTGCAAGGCCGCAAGCCCTGTGCCGAATACACCCTGCTCGACGAGTGCTCCGACCGCGGCGGCATCAAAATCTTCGGCACGGAACGAGATTTCAACCCCCTCGGCGCCGCGCTGCCCGAAGAGTGGTTGATCGGGCTCCGCAACTTTGGGAGTCTTGGGAACGCCGGTTTCAACGATACTCGGTTGCGAGACATCCGGCTCCTCCGTGCCACCCCGCTTTATCGCCTCCAGCACAAGCTGGCCCATGCGGTTATTGCCCTGCTTGAAGAAGCTCACGCCATCGCGCGCGCGCAATTTGCGGACCGCGCCCGTATCGTCGGGTCCAAAGTCGGTATAGGTCCCATCGGGTTTGAGAAAGGCGGCGCGGATATCGACAAAGACGGCTCCCTTTGCTTGGACGCGTTCCTTTTGGATCCGCATGATGACCTCCATCGCCGCCTCGTATTCCGGATCGGCCATGGGCGGGATGCTCACCCAGTAAATTTTCAAACCGGCGCGGCCCAGCGCATCTAGAATGCGGTCGGTGCGCGCCGTGTAGGCCGAAATCCATTGCGGCGTGTTGAAGGCAAAGCGCATGGGCTCCGCGCGAATCATCTGGCGGTCGTTGGTGCCCAGCAGCACCACGGCGGCGTCGTAGGACTTGCCTTTGAGTATCTTCGGCAGAGATTCGCTCCAGTCATAAAGTTCCGGCCGCGCGATCCCCGACTCCTCATTGAAGCGGATGGTCACGTTGAAGCCGTCTTCGGATTCGGCCATCCGGGTCAGGCCGGCGCCAAGGCCGCCGCCCAGCCCATCGCCAATGACCAATACATGAAAGCCATCGTCCTGCTCGTCACTGGAGGTTGGGGATTCAGGCTCCGTCACCGTCGAACCGACAAGCGGCTGGCCGGCAATAATCTCCTGCGCCGTAGCCCATTGCGGGCCTAGGGCAAGAAACGCCAGAGCTGCAACAAACCGGCTCACCATGGCTAACTCCCCCGGCGCATGCGTTCGAGCAATTTGACCGAGGGCACGCCGTCAAGCGGCAGGCCAGCACTCTTCTGATAGGCGATGATCGCCTCATAGGTGCGCGCTCCAAAGCGGCCGTCGCTGCCGCCTGTGCCGAAACCCAGCCCGCTCAGGCGCTTCTGTAATTCCACCCGCTGTTTGAAACTGAGATCGTAGCTCACGTCCGGCCAGGATGCGCTGATCGGTCCTTGGCCCCTGATACGGTCGCCGAGATGGCCCACCGCCACCGCGTAGGAATGGGATATATTGTAGTCCATGATCGCCAGGAAATTGCGGGTGACCAGAAACCGGGGACCGTTCATGCCCTGTGGCACCATGACGAAGGCTTCCGCGTCTGGCGCCGAGAAGTTGCCTCCCGCTGCCGGTGTGACGCCAAGCTTCACCCACTGGGAGACGGGCCGCCACTTGCTCCGGCCGATCAGGGACCGGTTGAAGCCTTCGGGGAGTGTGACTTCCCAGCCCCACGGCCGGTCGGACTTCCACCCGGCTTTCGCCAGATAATTCGCAGTGGACGCCAGCGCATCTTCCTTCGAACCCCAAATATCCTTGACGCCATCCCCGGTCCAGTCAACGGCGAAGGAAAGATAAGACGTGGGAATGAATTGGGTATGCCCCATGGCGGCGGCCCATGAGCCGGTGAAATTCTCTGGCCTCACCAGGCCCTTCTTGAGAATCTTCAGGGCGGCCACGATCTGCTGGCGCGCATATTGCTTCTTGCGGCCCGCATACATGAGGGTGGCCAAGGACCGCATCACCTTCATCGAGCCCTTGTCCTTGCCGAAATTCGACTCCATGCCCCAGATGCCGAGCAGAATGTGCCGGTCCACGCCGTACTTGCGCTCGATGGCCGAAAGCAGTTTCGCCTCTTCCGCCTTCATCTGCTGGCCGGTCTCGATACGGATCGGCGTCACCGCCTTTGCCAGATAGGCCGATGTGGTCGATGTGAATTCGGGCTGGTTCGAAGCGAGCTTGAGCACGGCGGGATCGGGCTCGCTGATGCCGGCGAAGGCCCGGTCGAACAGCTCACGGGAAATGCCGGCCTGTTTGGCCAATGGCCACAGCGATTGGATGAAGGCCTCGAATTTGGCCTCGGCAAAGGCCGGACCCGTTCCCAGGCAACAAAAAAGCAGAAAGCTGGCAAGCGATCGTTTCAACATGGCGTCCCTGCAATCCGGATAACACGGCTAAATCCTAGCAGAGATTGAGCAAAGTCGCCAAATACGGCCTGAATCAGGCCGCGTTGCGCTGGGTAAGGTGCCGTTCCCAGGCGAGCGCCGACGCGACGATGAGATCGAGATCGTCATATTTCGGCTGCCATCCCAAAACTTCGCGCACGCGGGCAGCGCCCGCCACAATGGCTGCGGGATCGCCCGCCCGACGCTCCACTTTGTTCACCCTGAGGGGCCCCCCTTGGGCCTTCTCCACGGCCTTGATCACCTCAAGCACCGAATAGCCCTTTCCATAACCGCAGTTGAAGACTCCGCTTTCCCCGTCACGGCGCAAATGGCCGAGGGCATCCATGTGAGCCCCGATGAGATCGCTCACATGGATATAGTCGCGAAGGCACGTGCCATCCGGCGTGTCGTAGTCGCTGCCGAAGACATCCATGTGGCTGCGCTGGCCAAGGGCGGTCTGACACGCCACCTTGATGAGGTGAGTGGCCCGCGGCGTCGACTGGCCGGTTCTGCCCTTGGGGTCCGCACCCGCCACATTGAAATAGCGCAGCGCCACATATTGCAGCCCATAGGCCGCATGGGAATCCCTCAGCATCCATTCGGGCATCAGCTTGGACG
>JBKKDI010000261.1:0-3433 GCA_046708645.1 Aestuariivirga sp. | reverse complement strand
CGCTTACCCTAGCCAATCTCGCTCAATATGAGGCGGATCTCGCCAATCCGGAGGCGGTTTATGACGATCCATAGCGCCGGGCCAGCTATCTCAGGGTGTACGGCAACATTTGCTATGACACCCGCGGCCAATATGTAAATTTCCCTTGGTCATCTGAAGCGAAATAAGTCTTTCTGACTCAAATTGATTCGATTTGGAGGGGCTTGGTTAGTGTTCGTTAACCATTTGTTATAGTTTGGGTAACAAACATGGTTTCCGGCAAATCAACTTGCGGGCGCCAGTCATCATGACAATAAATCTTACCGTTCCCGATCTACTTGATCTCAAACCCCGTATCACCGTGTTCGGGGTGGGCGGGGCGGGCGGCAATGCCGTCTACAACATGATTGAAAGCAGGCTGGAGGGGGTGGAATTTGTCGTGGCCAACACCGACGCCCAGGCGCTCATGCAGAACGCCGCCCAGCGCCGGGTGCAGATGGGAGCGGCCCTGACGCAAGGTTTGGGCGCGGGCTCCCAGCCGCAGATCGGTGCTGCCGCAGCCGAGGAAGTTCTACCGGAAATTCTCGATCATCTGGCTGGCGCCCATATGGCTTTCATTACGGCGGGGATGGGGGGTGGCACCGGCACGGGTGCCGCCCCCGTCATCGCCAGGGCGGCCAAGGAGCAGGGCATCCTCACCGTCGGCGTCGTCACCAAGCCGTTCCATTTCGAAGGTGCCCGCCGCATGCTAACGGCCGAACGCGGCATCGAACTCCTGGCCCAGCATGTCGATACGCTGATCGTCATTCCGAACCAGAACCTGTTCCGCGTCGCCAATGAAAAGACGACCTTCGCCGCAGCCTTCGCCATGGCCGACCAGGTGCTCTATTCGGGCGTTGCCTCGATCACCGAACTCATGACCAAGGAAGGCCTGATCAATCTCGACTTTGCCGACGTCCGCGCCATCATGAGCGAGATGGGGAAGGCCATGATGGGGACCGGCGAAGCCACCGGCGAGAAGCGCGCCATCGAAGCGGCCGAGGCTGCTATTTCCAATCCGCTGCTCGACGATGTTTCGATGCGGGGCGCCCGCGGCCTCCTCATCTCGATCACCGGCGGCCCGGATCTGACATTGTACGAAGTCGATGAAGCCGCCACCCGGATCCGCGAAGAAGTGGACCCGGAAGCCAACATCATCCTCGGCGCCACCTTCGATGAATCGCTGGAAGGCACCATGCGCGTCTCAGTCGTCGCCACCGGCTTGCCCTTTGAAGGAATGGCGGCCCGCGAGGACGAAGCAACTGACACCGCTCCGGTGGAAGAAAAGCCCGTGTCACGCCCGGTCTTCGGTTACACGGGCAAACAGAATCCCGTTAAAAAGCCGGTACAGCCCGCACCCATGGCAGCCCGCCCGGCGCCCCGCACCACGATTGAAGCCGAACCCCAGCAGCGCGGCCAGCGCATGCCGGCGATTGAGGATTTCCCGCCCATCGCGCAGAAACAGATTGCCGCGCGGCAGAACCGGATTGAACATATCGCGGAACATTCGGCGCGCAAAAAGCGGGGGTTGTTCGAGCGCCTGGCCGGAGTGGGGCTGGGCCGCAAGGAGGAAACAGCCGCCGTGCCCCAGGAGCCCACCATCACGGTGCAGCAGCCCCGGGCCCACGCGCCGCGCAGCCAGCCGCAACCCCAAGCCCAGGCCCACATCGACCCGGGCCTCGACGACGATCAACTGGAAATTCCAGCCTTTCTCCGCCGCCAGGCGAATTGATGACTCCCTAATCTGTCATCGCCGCATTCATTGCGGCGACCCATCGCGCCGATGCTGGAACGGTTGGAGCGATTTTCGCCATGGGTCCCCGGAACAAGTCCGGGGATGACAACGGATGGGTATTTTTCCAGTCACACTTCCGCCGGGTTTCGTGCTCTATACGAAAGCCTGTTCGCGACCGTGTGGGGTGGTTCGGTTTTGATGACAATCTTGCAGAGCCTGCGGTCCGCCGCGGGCGCTATATTTGCCTTGGGGGTGGTGGCGGCCGCCGTTTCAGGTTGCGCTGGCGGATTCATGGACGGCCTCCTGGGCGACGACAATTCTTCGACCCGGGCGGCGGCGATTGCCGATTCAACCGGCGCGGTTTCGCCCGACCTCGGCGGCTCTAGTGACAACGATGCGGTCGCCAAGCTTTACAATGAAGGCCTGGCCAAACTGCAGGACGGCGAATGGAAATCCGCGGCCAAACAGTTCTCCGAAGTGGAGCGCCAGTATCCCTATTCGAAGTGGGCGACCAAGGCCATTCTCATGCAGGCCTACGCCAGCTATCAGGCCGGCAAGCCCGACGATGCGATCAATGCCTGCAACCGGTTCATCACACTGCACCCCGGCCACAAGGATGCGCCCTACGCCTATTACCTGATCGCCGTGTCGAACTATAACCGCATCGCCGATACCAAGCGCGACCAGCGCGCCACGCAACAGGCGCTCGATGCCCTTGAGGAGGTGCAGCGCCGCTTCCCCGGCACGGCCTATGCCAGCGATGCGGAAAAAAAGGTGATCATGGCGCGCGATCATCTGGCCGGCAAGGAAATGGAGATCGGCCGTTACTACTATACGCAAGGCTCCTATCTCGCAGGCATCAACCGCTTCAAGCGCGTGGTGACCGAATATCAGAAGACCTCGCAGACGCCCGAGGCCCTCTACCGCCTCAGCGAGGGCTATATGGCGCTGGGCGTGGTGTCGGAAGCACAGACGGCGGCGGCGGTGCTCGGCCACAACTATCCCAACTCCCAGTGGTACAAGGACGCCTACACCATCGTTGCGTCCGACGGCCAGGCGCCGGTCGAGAACGAGAAATCCTGGATCAGCAAGGCCTTCAGCGCGATCAATCCGTTGTAGGTAGGCGGTCACTGCATTGAAATTTTCAATTCCGTAAAGACGACGGTTTGAACTCTCAGTTGCTGCTTGTGGCAGGCGGAAGTGCTACTATCGCCCGCGGGAATCAGTCCCAAGGGGAAGAGCCATGAATCTCAATAGACCGTCACAGATGATTTTTATCATCTCTCTCGTCATTGCCATCGTCGCTGTACTCATCGCGCTGGGCACAATATCGTTCACGTCGCTGGCGGCGGTGTGGATCATGGGCATCGCCTACCTGGTGCTGGCCGTGGGCTGCCTAATGCGCGGGGTTTGATTAGCTTATAGAAAATATTCCTTGACATAGGTTTTTAGATGTGAGATAGATGTCTCCGTCCACTCCGGAAGGGGTTCTGTTCGCGACGGTGACCAAGAATGGAGTGGATCAAGCGCCTGCGGGCTGAGGAGTAACGTACCCTCAGTCCCCGGGAGGCTCCGGCAAGACCCCGGGACAATACGATCCCGGCGCCTTCGCGGCAGTTAGGCTTACCCCAAGGGTTAAGGGCTCTGCGATAAGCAGGAAGAAACGCCTCCGCAACGGAG
>JBKKDI010000260.1:0-2507 GCA_046708645.1 Aestuariivirga sp. | reverse complement strand
CTACCTCTGCCTTGTGCTTCTCCAACAATGAAAACAGTTCTTTGGAACCCTTACCAGAGTAAGTTCTCACGACGACATCCATAATGACTTCCAATTCATCTGGTGGCATTCAGGTCCCGAACGCCGGGCGTGGAGAGCATCGATCCGAGCCAATGGCTCTGGTCCTGCTGATCCATCTTCCTAACATGGTGTACCGATCGACCAATACAATGTGATAATGACCTAGCCTCCCAAGGGATCGGACAAAGTACGAGACTCGGGCTTGAGGGACCCCCCGGTGGTCCGGTATTGGCCCTTATCGGAACGCGGGTATTGCGACTTAGGCGTCCTCTAACACCCCAAGTGCGGACAAAGAGAAACTGAAAATCAGGCGATCATACGTGACCGAGTTCAGTCAACATGTCTTCTATGTTCATGGCGAGTAAAGGGTCATCTTCAACGATGAGTACGCGCCCCGCCTCAGAATTTCCGTCAAGCACCGTTCTAATTCTCTTTCGCTTTAACTCCCGGCAACGGGGCGTCAATTATGCAGACGACGCCGGAAACCTCATAATAAATGCGGACCTCACCATCCAGTTCCATCGCCAAGGATTCTTCGATCAGGCGCGATCCAAATCCCTTGCGCTCGGGCGGCATCACAGTTGGACCACCATTCTCGGTCCACCTTAGCTGTAGAAGACTTTCCGCCCCGTTGCCCGTCACCTGCCACACGATGGTGACATGGCCTTTTTTGTTGGAAAGCGCGCCATATTTCGCCGCATTGGTGCACAACTCGTGCAGTGCCATGGTGAAAGTCAGAGCCGTGGCGGGCGTTAGCTCTACAAGCGGACCTTCGATGCGGAAGCGGTTGTCGCCACCGCCATGCGGTTCGACTGTCGCCTTTACCACGCTGGCTAGATCGGTTCCGACCCAGTTGCCATGGGTCAGCAAATCGTGACCCCGCGCCAACGCCCCCAAACGCGAATCGAAAGCAAGCTTGGCTGTCTCAAGCGAGGTCGCCGTGGCAAGCGTCTGAGACGCGATCGCCTGCACTATTGCCAACGAGTTCTTAGCCCGGTGGTTCAATTCGGCGACGAGGATGTTTCGATGTTCGTCAGCGCGGCGGTGCTCGGTCATGTCGCGTATGATTTCGGAAGCGCCGATGACTTCGCCCTCGGCGTTGTTGAGCGGCGACACGGACAACGATACCCAGACCTGGCTTCCATCCTTGCGCAACCGGACAGTTTCGGAGTGGTCAATGTGTTGGCCGTTCCGAATTTGGCGGAGAATCCCGGGTTCTTCACCTCGCTGGTCCGACGGAAACAGGATGGTGACGGGTTTGCCGGTGACCTCCCGTGCCGGATAACCAAACAGCAGCTCCGCGCCGCGGTTCCAACTTGTGATAATGCCGTCGATGTCCGTGCTTATGATCGCGTCATCCGAGGACTTGACGATGGCGGCGAGCCGCTGCGCGATCTTCTCGGCATTCTTTCGCCCGGTAATGTCTTGGGAAATGATGGCAAGTCGGCGTAGACCTGCGTCTTCGAGACGGAATGCGTACACCTCAAGAACACGCCGTTTGGTTATGAGGCTGCGTTCAAACCTAACCGCTTCCCCGTCCCGTAATATGGCCTCATAGGTATTGATCCATTCCTGAGGTTCTTCCGGAAACGCTTCCCGCATGCTTTTCCCGACCACATCGCTAACACCGTTGTGCCTCTCAAAAGCGGGGTTGGCCTCCAGGTAAAGAAAGTCGATGGGCTCGCCCGGTCCGGTTTCGATTTTCTCGACGATGCAGAAACTCTCGTCAATCGAGTCGAACAGCGTCCGGTATTGAGCCTCGTTGGCGATAATCGTGGCCTCGCTCCGTTTGCGGTCGGTGATGTCGTAAAAACAGTTGATGGCTCCCGTTATCACTCCGCGCTGGTTTTTCAGCGGACGGATATTCACGACCAAGGCAAGTCGCGAGCCATCGGGCCGCTCAACAATTACTTCCATATCATGCGTTTCTGACATTTTGCCAGTGAGCACTTCGGCCATGGGACACTGCTCGTGAGGCAAGTAACTTCCGTCCGGCCGGAACAGTTTGAATGAGCCAAAAAACCGCTCGTCGGGATTATCCAACTCCGGTTCGCGGCCCCACATCTCGGCGGCGCGCCGGTTGAAATCCTGAATCATGCCCGAGGCATCACAGGAATAGACGCCAATGGGACCCAATTCGAACAAAGCGCGAAAGCGTTCTTCGCTTTCGCGCAACGTAGCCTCTACCCGTCTTCGTTCGGCGATTTCCGTGCGCAGTTGAATGTTCATCAATTCAGAGGCTTCGGCAAGCTCATGCTGGCGCAACGACCCGAGCAACAATGCCTCGTTCATTGCACGCATGTTTTCCTCGAAATGGGAGGCCTTAATCACTTGTACCATCTGAACTCCGCGGGGACATTCGCCCGCTAACATCCGCCACATCGTAAAAGGCAAGAATTCCGGCGAAGAGCGTATGTACCATAAACCCTACCACTCTACAGCCGAGT
>JBKKDI010000259.1:0-17188 GCA_046708645.1 Aestuariivirga sp. | reverse complement strand
GGTTTCTCCCTTCACCCGACGCGCTATTTCTTCTGCGAAGACTACGCGATTGAAGCCTGATTAACTCCGAACCTACCTGGTAAACTTGCGCCCTCCCGTTGCTTCGGGAGGGCGTCTTTCATGGAATGGACCGAAGAATGGCCCGGGACAATAGACCTCAACGCGGGCCACGTGCCGCGCAGGGGCTGAAGCAGCTCCCTTGGCGCGAAGTGCGCAATCCCTATCCGCCCGTTGCGGTGTTGAGCGCCGATCATATCGAGACTATTCATTGTTCATCGCTGCGCATTCTGGAAGAGATCGGCATGCGCCTTCTCGACCGGACGGCACGCGACATTTGGGCCCGCGCTGGCGCTAACGTCGATCACGCGAGCATGATGGTCCGGTTCGACCGTGGGCTGATCGAGGAAACGATTGCGCTGGCGCCCGCCGAATTCACGCTCCATGCGCGCAACCCCGCCAGAAACGTGACAGTGGGCGGCAATCGAATCCTGTTCAGCTCCGTCGGCGGGCCACCCTATTGCAGCGATCTCGACCGTGGCCGGCGGAACGGAACCTATAGCGAGATGTGCGACTATATCCGCATCGTCCAAAGTTTGAACATCATCCATCAAGAAGGTGGGGGGCCCTTCGAGCCGATGGATCTCCCGGCCGACACCCGTTATCTCGACCTCTACTATGCTGACGCAACGCTCCTTGATAAAACCTGGAAACCCTCCGCCCTGGGTCATGACCGGGCGGCTGACGCCATCGACATGGCCTGCATCGCGCTCGGCACCGACCGGGAAGGACTGGCCGCGCGCCCCGCCCTGACCGCGACGATCAACACCAACTCGCCGCTTCAGCTCGATGTTCCGATGGCCGAAGGCTTGATCGAGATGGCGCGGGCTCGCCAGCCGGTGGTGGTGACGCCTTTCACTCTATCAGGCGCCATGTGCCCGACGACGATTGCAGGCGCGCTGGTGCAGCAGAATGCCGAGGCGCTGGCCACCATCGCGCTGACACAACTGGTCAGTCCCGGCGCGCCCGTGGTCTACGGCGCATTCACCTCAAACGTCGATATGAAAAGCGGAGCACCGGCCTTTGGCACGCCGGAATACACCAAGGCGGCGCAGGCCTCCGGCCAGCTGGCGCGCCGTTACAATCTGCCGTTCCGGTCGAGCAACGCCACCGCCTCGAACGATGTCGACGCGCAGGCGGCCTATGAAAGCCAGATGTCCTTGTGGGGAGCGGCCATGGGTCATGCGAACATGATCTCCCATGGGGCGGGCTGGCTCGAGGGCGGGCTCGTGGCCTCGTTCGAAAAACTGATCATCGATGCCGAAATGCTGCAGATGATGGCCGAATATTTTCGCCCGATCGAAATGGACGAAGATGCTCTCGGCCTGGAAGCCATCGCCGAAGTGGGACCGGGAGGGCATTTCTTCGGCGCCGCGCACACCCTGGCGCGCTACAAGACGGCGTTTTACGAGCCGATCGTTTCGGATTGGCGGAATTTCGAGGCATGGAAGCAAGCTGGCGGCTTGTCTGCAACCCAGCGGGCCAATGGCATCTGGAAACAATTGCTCGCAGCCTATGAGAAGCCAGCCATGGACCCCGCTATCGACGAAGAACTGCAAGCTTTCGTTGCACGGCGAAAACGCGAGATCGTCAAGGCCGCGTAAAACTCACAGTTCTTCCCACGGAAAAGTGTCGAGCCTTGTCGCGCCGTTCGGGCCGATCAAAACTTGGGTTTCGAGCTTGATGCATTCCTTCCCGTCCTCTTCGCCGATCAGGCTTTCGACGCATACGGTCATGTTTTCCTCGAAGCGGCCTTCATAGGCACGGCCGAAATCGGGGCCTAAGGGAGCGCCTGGATATTCGTCCGCCAGCCCCACACCGTGGAGCGCGGTCGAATAGCGCCTTGCCACATATTTTTCCGGAATCACCCACTGCCTCTCGTTGAACTCCTTGAACGTCATTCCAGCCTTCAGGACCGATACGTTGTGATGAATCTGATCGACGGCGGCCGAATAAAGCTCGTGCTGCTTGTTCGTCATGCGCGTGTGGCCGCAGGTCCATGATCGCGACAGGTCGGCGCAGTAACCATAGGGGCCGATGAGATCGGTATCGAATGCAACGATATCGCCCAGTTCGACAACGCGGTCCGAACATTCCTGGAACCACGGATTGGTGCGGGGGCCGGACGCCAGAAGCCGTGTTTCGATCCATTCACCGCCGGAGCGGATATTTTCGAAATGAAGCTCGGCCCAGATCTCGTTCTCGCTCTTGCCCGGCAAGGAATGCTCATACATCCGGGCCATGCCGGCTTCGCAAACGCGAATCGTCCAACCCATCAAGGCCAATTCATCCTTGCTCTTAATGCAACGGGCGTGTTCCGTCAGTTCCTGGCCCTCGACGATGGTGACGCCGCGCTGGCGCAGTGCATCGAGGCCCAATGGTTCCACCTTGTCCACCGCAAGCCGCATGTTCTTGCCGCCGCGTTGCTTGAGGACGTCCACAATTTCATCGGCCCATTTCGTGACCCGTTCCGCGGTGCGGCCGCCGGAGGCAAAATAAAACCATGAGGTGCCCTTGCGCACCTCATTGATGGTTTCGATGCCATCGGCCACATGCTCGGCGCCGCCATACTCGAAATCGATGGCATGGCCATCGGCGCACACCACGGCGTAATGGGAGGCATTGTGAGTCATCCACAACTGCATGTTGGAAACATCGAGCGCGTAGCGGATGTTGACCGGATCGTAGAGCAGGATGGCGGCGCAATCGTGCTTCTTCAGTTGATCCACCAGGCGCTGCTTGCGATAGGCACGCGCCGCCTTGAGGGTTGCGTGCGGCAGCGGGCTCTTGAGCGGCTTGTCGGCGCCGTCGGCGTTGAGATAGGCCTTCTTGCGCGCATCCTTGAAAATTTCAGCCATGATTTTCCTGTTGTTACGCTGGATTGGGAATTTCGTTTCACTGAGGTTGCGCACCCTAGGCAATTGCGGATATTGCAACAACTGTTTAATCTGTTGCAACAATCGGGAACCCTGCAATGGCCAGACGCATGCCTCCCTTCGCCGCGTTGCGCGCCTTTGAAGGCGCGGCACGCCTCGGCAACTTGCGGCTTACGGGCGAGGAGCTGTCGCTCTCGGTTTCGGCCATCAGCCACCAGATCAAATCGCTTGAGGAATTTCTCGGTATCCCTCTCTTTCACCGCGACAAGAACAAGCTTCAGCTGACCGCCCCGGGCAAGGATTATCTGCTCGAATTGACTCGGGCGCTCGATCTTATTGCCGCGGCAACCGCCCGGATCGAGCAGGAGCGGCATTCCAATAGTGTGTCGATCAACTTATTTTCGTCGCTTGCCGCATTGTGGCTGCTTCCCCGGCTGGCGTCGTTCCGCAAGCTGGAGCCCAATATCGATGTGCGGGTCATTACCACAAACGATCCCATCGATTTCCGCACAGGGTTGGTCGATATGGCGATCAGATACGCAAAACAGCCGCCTGACGCGGCAAAGACGGCACTCCTGTTCAAAGAAGTTATGTTTCCGGTTTGCTCGCCGTCCTACCTCGGCGAGTTTTCGCGCATTGATCCAACCAGCGATCTCTCCCGCCAAACCCTTATCACCTGCCAATCGTCTCCTGAGGAATGGGCGCAGTGGTTCGGCTACATCGGATTTTCCGGTAAACCGCCGGGGCATACCATCGACGTCGATAGCCGGGCTTTGGCGCTCGAAGCCGCGATGGATGGCCTTGGCATCGCCATGGGCCGGACGCCGTTTGCCGATCGCGGGCTGGCGGCGGGCCGGCTGGTGCGGTTCAACAAACGCGTATTGTCGACGGGGTATTCCTATTTTCTCGCCATTACCGAGAGCGCCATGCGCAGCAAGGCCGCCCGAAGCTTCGCGGACTGGCTCGCCATCCAGACAGGGGAAAGAAACCCCACCTTTGCGCCTTGAAACCATTTCAACCTATGTTGGCCCCCTTTCACTTTCACATCTGAGGCATTGCCGCTAACCCGTGACCAACCGTTTCCCCAAAAGGACCGTGAAAAACCTGTGAGTTCGCGACGATCCGAGGATTCAAAGTCAAAGCGGGAAGCACGGCGGGCGTCCGCATCGAGCGGCCAGCAATCGGTGTGGCGCAAATTCCGCAATCCCATGCCGCCATTGGCCATACTCAACGAAACCGAGCTTTCCCTGATCGACGATACAGCACTTCGCATACTTGAGGAGCTTGGCCTGGAATTCCAGAGTATCGAGGCGCTCGACATTCTCGAAAATAACGGCGCCATGGTCGACCGTGAGACATCGATGGTGCGGATGTCGCCCCGGCTGGTGCGCGAGTTGGTGGCGAAAGCGCCCGCGCAATTCGAGCTGCATGCCCGCAATCCCGAGCGCTCCGTCACCATGGGTGGCAACTGGGTGAATTTCGCGCCCGTCGCGGGGCCACCTTATGTCAGCGATCTGGAGCGGGGACGCAGGCCCGGCTCCTTCGAAGATCAATGCAACCTGATCCGGTTGCACCAGAGCCTCAATGTGTTGCATCTCGCTGGTGCTGCGCCAGTTGAAGCTCAAGATCTCCCCGCGGAGACTCGCCATCTCGATTTCTACCATGCCCAAATCACGTTGACGGACCGTGTGTGGAATGCCCGCGCAATCGGCCGTGAGCGCATCGAGGATGGGTTGGAAATGATTTGCCTAGCGCGCGGCTGCTCGCGCGAGGCCTTGCGCTCCGAGCCCAGCCTGCTCACCGTCATTAACGTCAACTCGCCGCGCCGGGTGGACAAGGAGCTTCTGGCTGGCCTCATGGCCATGGCGGAAAACGGGCAAGCGGCCATCATCACGCCCTTCACGCTGGCCGGCGCCATGAGCCCCGTGACAATCGCCGGGGCGCTTGCGCAACAAACCGCCGAGGCGCTTGGCGTCATCGCCTTCACGCAAATGGTGCGGCCAGGTGCTCCCGTTATTTTTGGCGGCTTCACCTCGAACGTCGATATGAAATCCGGAGCCCCGGCCTTCGGCACGCCTGAATATGTGCGGGCCGTCATCATCGGCGGGCAAATCTCCCGGCGTTGGAAACTCCCCTACCGGTCTTCCAATGTGACCTCGTCCAATTGCGTCGACGTGCAGGCGACCGCCGAGTCGATGATGTCGCTGTGGGCCACCATCATGTCCCACACCAATCTCGTCTATCATTCGACCGGCTGGCTGGAAGGCGGGCTTACGGCGTCGTTTGAAAAATCGGTGGTCGATGCCGATTTGATCGGCGCGATGCGCGCCTGGCTCGAGCCCCTGGAGATCAGCGAAGGCTCGCTTGCCTATGACGCCATTGCCGCCACGCCACCCGGGGGGCATTTCTTCGGCGCCGCCCATACGCTGGAGCGTTTTGAAACTGCGTTCCACACGCCCATGCTCGCCGATCTCCGGCCCTATCAGACATGGGCCGAAGACGGTGCAAAAACAGCAACCGAGCGCGCCAACAAAGTTTGGAAACATTTGTTGGAAAACTACCAGGCGCCGCCGCTTGACCCCGGCCGGCGCGAGGCGCTCGATGCCTATGTCGCCCGGCGCAAGCAAGAGATTGCCCGCACCGGCCTCGCATGATGTCAAAACCTGGACTGTCGCCAATTCTCGGGCGTTTCAGGCCCTCCGCCATTGCGGCCACGATGGCTCTTGCCGCGCGCATGCGCACAGAGGGCCGCGAACTCTACGATTTCTCCACTGGCGAGCCAGATTTCGACACGCCCGATCACATCAAGAAAGCAGCGGTGGAGGCAATCAACCGCGGCGAGACAAAATATTCTCCCACCGACGGTACTATCGCGATGCGCGAAGCGGTGCAACGGAAGTTCGCGCGCGACAACAGCCTGACGTTCACGCTCCCGCAAATTATTGTGGCAAGCGGCGCCAAGCCGCTCCTTGCCGACGTCCTTCGCGCCCTCGCATCGGACGGCGACGAAATTGTGCTGGCGGCTCCCTGCTGGACCTCGCATGCGGGCATTATCGAACTCGTGGGCGCCAAACCGGTTTATGTGACGGCCAGCCAGGCGCAAGGCTTCAAGATGACTCCCGGCGGGCTGGCCGATGCCTTGACGGCGCGCAGCCGCGCTGTGGTTTTGTGTTCGCCGTCCAACCCATCGGGGGCTACCTATTCGGAAGCGGAACTCTTAGACTTGGCCGGAGTGCTGCGGCTTCACCCCAATCTTTGGATCGTCACCGACGATCTCTATGAGCATATCGTGTTCGATGGGCGGCGCTCTTGCACACTTCTCAACGTGGCGCCGGATCTGGCGGACCGCACCATTGTCGTCAATGGCGTATCCAAAGCCTATGCCATGACCGGCTGGCGGATCGGTTATGCGGCTGGGCCGCCAAAGTTCATGGATGCCGTGCGCAAGCTGATGTCGCAGGCCGCCGGCTGTCCCAGTTCGGTCAGCCAGGCTGCCGCCATTGCAGCACTCGATGGCACGCTGGATTGTGTGCAGGCTTTCGTTGCGGCCTATCAGACCCGGCGCAACCGCACGGTGCGGGCGCTCAATCAGTTTCCCGGAATTTCGTGCATTCCACCGGAAGGCGCCTTCTATGTTTATCCTTCCTGCGAGGGCATTATCGGAACAGTCACCCCTAAAGGCTGCCGAATAGACTCTTCCACCGATTTCGCACGGTATCTTCTGGAGGATTGGGCGGTGGCGGTGGTTCCGGGTGCGGCATTCGAACTCGATCCGCATTTCCGCATATCGATCGCCACCGCCGATGCGGCTCTGGATGAAGGCGTCGCCCGCATTGGCCGCGCGGTGTCCACCTTGAGCAGGAACCAATGATTATTTTGGAGAGTATGAATGGCTGAAATCACGCAGGCACGGGCCGTTGTCATCGGGGGCGGCATTACGGGATGCGCCATCCTTTACCATTTGGCCAAGGCTGGCTGGGGCGATGTGGTGCTGCTCGAGCGCAATGAGCTGACATCAGGTTCTTCCTGGCATGCCGCGGGCAATTTGTTCTCGCTGACCAGCCCCTCGAGCGTGGCGGTCCTGCAAAAATATGGGCGCGATCTCTATCCGGTGATCGAGCGGGAGGCAGACCAGCCAGTGGGCTATCACGTCTGTGGCGGCATGTCCGTGGCCCGCTCACCCGACGAGGTGATCAAGCTCAAGCTCCTGCAAAGCCGTTGCCTGCGCAACGGCATCCCCTCGGAGTTCATCTCGCTTGAGGAGGCCAAACGGCGAGCACCGATCATCAGCACAGAGGGTTTGCTTGCGGTTCTCTACGAACCGGAGAAGGCATACGTCGATCCCTCGAGTGCGACGCAAGCCTTCGCCCGTGCCGCGCGCAACAATGGCGCCCGGGTGCTCAGGCACACACCGGTCACCGGCACGCGCCGGCTTGCCTCGGGTGAATGGGAAGTCGATACGCCGCAAGGACCCATCCGCTGTGAATACGTTATAAACGCCGCCGGCCTTTGGGCGCGCGAAGTGGCGGCACAGGCTGGCATCACGCTGCCGCTCATGCCGGTCGAACATCATTATCTCGTCACCGAAAGCATTCCTGAAATCGAAGCCATGGATGGCGAACTGCCGACAATTTCCGACGGCGAAAGCAACTGGTATTCGCGGCAGGAAGGCAAAGGCATGCTGCTGGGGGCTTATGAATCCCGCTGCGTCCAATGGGCCGAAAGCGGCACGCCACCCGATTTCGGCCATGAACTTCTGCCCGACGACCTGAGCCGGATGGAGGAAAATTTTGCTTCCGCCGCGGAGCGCATGCCTTGCCTGGGCAGAACCGGCGTCAAGCGTGTCATCAACGGTCCGATGATCTTCTCGCCCGATTTGGCGCCCCTGCTCGGGCCATGGCCGGGGAAGCCGGGATATATTTGTGCCGCTGGCGTGATGACCGGCTTCAATCAAGGGGGCGGCATCGGCAAGGTGATCAGCGAATGGATCATCGAGGGCGAACCATCGCTCGACCTTCTTGCCTGGGATGTTGCGCGATTCGGTTCATGGACGTCGAAGGAATACACGAAGGCCCGTTCGGCTTATTTTTATGAACACCGCTCGCATCGCATCTATCCGCATCAACAGTTTGAGGCGGGCCGCCCGGTTCGGAAGTTTCCCTCCTACGACGGGCTCAAGGAAAAAGGCGCCGTGTTCGGCGAGAACTTCGGTTTTGAATCCCCCCTGTGGTATGCGCGGCCCGGCGAAGAGGCACGCGATCACTATCGTTATACGCGTCAGAACTGGTTTGAAGCAGTAGGCGAGGAAGCAAAGGCAGTCCGTTGTAATGTCGGGCTTTTTGACATTTCTACTTATTCGAAATTTTTGGTGACTGGCGCGGGCGCTTCTGCATGGCTTGATCGCCTCCTTGCGAACCGCGTACCTGGTCCTGGCCGGTCGGTCATCTCTCCAATGCTTTCGCCAAAGGGCAGGCTCATCGGCGATTTCACGGTGACGTGTCTTGGAGCCAACGAATATCTGATTTTAGGATCCGGACCCGTGCAGCAGATTCACATGCGGTGGTTTCTGCAAAATCTGCCGACGAACGGTTCTGTGTCTGTCGAAAATAAATCCGCCGACTGGTGCGGCTTGCATCTCGCTGGTCCCCGCTCGCGCGAACTGCTGCAACATCTCACAGCGGAGTCTTGCGGCAGCAACGCTTTTCCGTTCATGTCGGCGCGGCGCATGGAAGTTGCCGGCTGCCCGGAGGCGATCGTCGTTCGCGTGTCCTTCACGGGAGAGCTGGGTTACGAAATATGGACGCCCTCGGCCTATATGGTGCCCGTGCTCGACAGGATACTCGAAGCGGGTGAGGGCTTCGGCCTCAGGCTTGCCGGGGGAAGAGCGCTCATGTCGCTCCGGCTTGAGAAGGCTTTCCCGAGCTGGGGCCTCGATCTCAGTTCCGATTACACGCCTTGGGCTACGAGCCTCGCCCGCTTTGTCAAGCTCGACAAGGGCGATTTTATCGGCCGCGATGCAGCGGCCCAGTCAAAGAAAAATCCCGGCACGGAACGCTTTGTAACCCTGAGCGTCGATGCACTCGACGCCGACGCCGCGGGAGGCGAAGCGGTTTATTGCGACGGCGTCTATGCGGGCTATGCCAGCTCCGGCGGATATGGCTATGCGGTGGAGAAGAGCCTGGCGCTCGCCTATCTCAAACCCGGTATGGTGCGGCCCGATGCCCGTTACGAAATCGAGATCATCGGCGAACGCCGGCCCGCGCAACTGCTCAAGGAGACGCCCCACGATCCCAGTGGCAGCAAAATGCGCGACTGAACGAATGAACCAAAGCGCCAACTCGCCCGTCTCGCGCATTCTTATCCACGCTGCGGAACCGGACCCTCTGATAGAGATTCTCCGTCAACGCCATGCCGATGTCAGCGTGTCATCATGCTCGACCTATGGGGGACTTGCAGACGCCCTTTCCGCCTTCCGCGCGAATATCGTCTATTCGGTGCGATTTGCCGGAACACTTGGCTTTCCCCGCAGTGCCCTCATCGAAAATGACCACGTGCGCTGGATCGCGGTTGGGGGTTCCGGCACTGATCACCTCGCTCCGTGGGATCCGGCGCGCGTCACGGTGACCAATTCCGCCGGGGTCGCCGCGGATATGATGTCGCAATATGCCATCGGCGCCATGCTGCACTTCGCGCTGGATGTGCCGGGCCTTGAGCGTGACCGCAGGGCACGGCGCTGGGAGCCGCGCAAAGTAACACCTCTCGACGGCAAAACATTGCTCGTTATCGGGCTAGGACAGACGGGCCGCGCCGTCGCACGCCGCGCCAAGAGCTTCGGGCTCAATGTCCTGGGTGTTCGGGCGAACTCCGCTCTCACTCCATTTGTCGACGAGGTGTTGAGTATCGACAGCCTCCACGAGGCGCTACCGCGAGCCGATTTGGTCGTGGTCTGTCTCCCACTCCTCAACACCACGCGCGGGGCGATCGGCGAAGACGCTTTCAAGGCCATGAAACCGGGAGCAATCCTCATCGATCTCTCGCGCGGGGGCATCGTGGATCAGGCGGCATTGATTCGTGCGCTTGAGGAGGGCCGGATCGCGGGCGCTGCCCTCGATGTTTTCGAAATCGAGCCGTTGCCGGCCGGCAATCCACTTTGGAACTTTGAAAATGTGCTGATTTCGCCGCACTGCTCCAGCGTCTACGAAGGTTGGGAGCTCAACTCCATGCGCCTTTTCTGTGATAACCTGGACCGGTGGCGGCGGGGCCAGCCCCTGATCAACATTGTCGACCCCGCTCGCGGGTACTGAAGGAGATCGGCATGACAGTGACAATAGCAACAAGGGGAAGACGACGCGGCGGCTCGGGGGCGCGCAGCTCGCAGGACGACAAATTGCATCAGCTCCCGTGGCGCCGTGTGCTCAATTCCTATCCCAAGCTCGAAATCTACTCTGCCGACAAGATCGAGGCCATCCACAACACGTCGATGCGCATCATCGAGGAACTCGGCATCGAGTGCATGTCGGCCAAGGCCTGCGACCTGTTCGAGAAGGCGGGCGCCAAGGTCGACCAGAGCACCATGAATGTGCGTCTTGATCGCGGCATCGTTGAGCAGGCGCTGGCTACCGCTCCGGCCACCTTCACGCTCACGCCGCGCAACCCGGAACGCGCGGTTCATTTCGGCGGGAACGATGTGGTGTTCGGCCTGGTGGCGGGGCCACCCAACGTCCACGATTGCATTCGCGGCCGGCGCAACGGCAACCTTGACGACTACCGCAACTTCATCCGCCTGGCGCATTATTTTAACGCCATTCACATCATCGGCAACCAGGTGGTGGCACCTATCGAGTTGCCTGCGAACACGCGCCATCTCGATACGTATCTCGCGAACATCACCTACTCCGATCTTTCCTTTCATTGCACGTCAATCGGACGCGGGCGGCCGACCGACGGGGCGCGGATGATGGCGATCAGCAGGGGCATCACGCTTGATGAGCTGGCGAAATCCCCGGGCGTCACCACCATCATTTCGGTGAATAGCCCGCGCCGGTTCGACGAGGCCATGTCGGACGGGCTGACAGCCATGGCCGAGATGGGTCAACCGATTTCCATTACGCCTTTCACCCTGCTCGGCGCCATGACGCCCGTCACCCTGCCCGCGGCATTGGCGCAGCAGAATGCCGAAGCGCTGTTCGGCATAACGCTTACGCAGCTCGTTAACCCCGGAGCACCGGTGCTGTATGGCGCCTTTACCTCGAATGTCGACATGCGGTCGGGTGCGCCAGCCTTCGGCACACCCGAAAACACCAAGGCCAATATCGTCTCGGGCCAGCTTGCACGCCGCTACCGCCTGCCATACCGCACGTCCAATACCAATGCCTCCAATGCCGCCGATGCCCAGGCGGTTTATGAGACGGAGATGGCGCTGTGGGGCGCTATTCTGGGCGGCGGCAACCTGATCTATCACGCCGCCGGATGGCTCGAAGGCGGCTTGACCGCATCCTACGAAAAGCTGGTGTTGGACGTGGAGATGATCCAGCACATGATGGAGTTCCTGCGCGAAGATCAGTTCGACGAGGATTCGCTTGGGTTCGAGGCGATCGCGCGGGTGCCGACCGGAGGGCATTTCTTCGGGGATCCCCACACCATCGCCCGCTATGCGACCGCTTTCTATCAGCCGCTCGTCTCGGACTGGCGCAACTATGGGGCATGGCAGGACGCGGGCGGCAAGGACGCCACCGCGCGGGCCACCGACATCTGGCAGCGGGCCCTTGCGGAATATGAGCAGCCGGCCCTGGAGCCCGCCATTCAGGAGGAACTCGCCGCCTACGTCACCAAGCGCCGCGAGGAGATCGGAACCGGCGAACCCTGAGGCATAAAAGTGCCAAGCACTTAAACGACCCAGGATTTTAAGCGGCGTTCGAACGATCGACCTCTTAACCGCTGTTGATTTGCCAAGTCGCGGACAGTAGAGGGAGATAATGATTGAAAACCCTCTATGACCCCTCCCAATGTCCCCCACCCCGGGAGCGCCATCCTCAAATCTGGAGAAACCTGCTGGCGTCAGGCTGAAGCCAACCGTTTCGCGCTCATCGTCGATGCAGCGGATTATTTCGCAGCCCTCAAAGCCGCCATGATACACGCGGAGAAAACTATTTTTTTGATCGGGTGGGATTTCGATCTCCGCATTCATCTGGATCCCGAGGATCGCGACAATCAATGGCCCGACAATCTGGGAGCCTTCATCAATGCATTGGTGAAGCGCAAGCCCGAGCTTCAAATCCGGTTGCTGCAATGGAATTTGGGCATGCTCAGAATGCTTGGGCGAGGCCGGACCCTGCTGTTTCTACTCGAATGGCTGGCGCAACCGCGGGTGCAGGTGAGGATTGATCATGCCCATCCCCTGGGCGCCTCGCATCATCAGAAGATCGTGGTGATCGACGATGCATTGGCCTTCTGCGGCGGCATCGACACAACGATCGGGCGCTGGGACACGCGCGCCCATCGTGGCAAGGACCCGCGCCGTAACAGCCCCTGGGGTTTCGCGCAGGGTCCCTGGCACGATGCGACGGCTGCCGTCGACGGCGCAGCAGCGCTGGCGTTGGGCGAACTCGCCCGCGAACGCTGGCGGGTCGCGACCGGGGAGACGTTGCCGCCGCCTGAGGCCGGGGAGGACTCCTGGCCTGCCAGCATCAAGCCAAACGTTGAGAACGTCATGGTTGGCATTGCCCGCACCCAGCCCCGCTATAGGGACCAAGAGCCCATCTACGAAATTGAAGCCTTGTACCTGGCAACGATCCAGGCGGCCCGGAAATCGATTTATATCGAGAGCCAGTATTGCGCCTCGCGGCGCGTTGGCGAGGCGCTTGCCCTTCGCCTTGCGGAAAAGGGCGGGCCGGAAATCGTCATTATCAATCCGAGGACTGCCGAGGGCTGGCTTGAAGAGGAGGTGATGGATACAGCCCGCGTACGGTTGGTCCGCACCTTGCGGGAGAGCGATCACGAGGACCGCTTTCGCATCTATTGTCCGGTGGCGGCCAACGGAACTCCGATTTATGTGCATGCCAAGATCATGATCGTCGACGACCAATTGCTGAGAATAGGGTCGTCCAACCTGAACAATCGTTCCATGGGTTTCGACACCGAGTGCGATCTGGCTATTGAAGCATCCGGAAAATCCGGCAAGGACCGGGAAGTCCGTTCCGCCATCGCCGCCATCACGGACAACCTTCTCGCCGAACATCTCGATGTCGAAACGCGCGATATTGCCGCGGCACGCAAGGCCGGGGGATCGCTGATCCGCGCCGTCGAGGGGCTTATGAAGCCGCGCGGCCGGACGTTGAAGCCTCTCAAATTGCGCGAGCTTACCGACCTTGAAAAACGGCTGGCCGACACGCATCTTCTCGATCCCGAGCGCCCTGCCCGTTTTGCTGAAAGATTCAAACGCTTCATTCACTGGAAACCGCGTAGCCGGAGATATCAAGAGTGAGCGACAATCCCTATGAGGCTCTCGGCGTCAAACCGGCCGCCACTGCCGAGGAAATACAGGCGGCCTATCGCAAACTGGCGAAGAAGCTGCACCCCGATCTCAATCCCGGCAATCGCGAAGCGGAAGAAAAGTTCAAGCAGATCGGCTCCGCTTACGGCTTGCTCAGCGATCCTGAAAAGCGGGCGAAGTTCGATCGCGGTGAGATCGACGCCTCGGGCGCCGAGCGGCCCCAGGGGCCATTCTACCGCGACTTCGCAGGAGGGCAACAGCAGCCCTACACAACCGATGCCGGTTTCGCCGATCTTGCGGGATCGGACGATATCTTCGCTGAACTGTTTCGCCGAAGCGGGCGAACGCGCGCCACAATGGCGGGCGCGGATGTTCACTACCGCCTGCCGGTCGAATTCCTGGAAGCAGTTAACGGGGCCACCAAGCGTATTGCCTTGCCCGACGGCTCGAGCCTTGATCTCAAGGTACCAGCGGGTGCCCGCGAGGGTCAGCTACTCCGTATGAAAGGCAAAGGGCGGCCGGGACTTGGCGGTGGACCACCCGGCGATGCCCTGGTTGAGATCGAGGTCAGGCCGCACAAGGCGTTTACGCGCGATGGTGATGACATCCGGATCGAACTTCCGATCACGTTGCGGGAAGCAGTGCTCGGCGGCCGCGTAACGGCTCCGACACCAGACGGGCCGGTCGCGATGACGGTTCCCAAGGGCGCGAATACGGGAACCGTGCTCCGCCTGAAGGGCAAGGGCGTTCCGCGCGCCGTTGGCGGCCGGGGCGACCAATACGTGACCCTGAAGCTTGTCCTGCCCCGGCAAATCGACCCCGATCTAGAGGCTTTCGTCCATCAGTGGAAAGCCGGACAGGCGCACAATCCCCGCGAGGCCAGGGAGGTTTGAATGATCCTGCAAGAACTCCACATGCGGACGCAAATCGAAACGGAAACGCTGTCGGCATGGGTCGAGGCGAGCTGGTTGATCCCCCAGGAGGAAGAGGCGGAGCTTTCATTCTCCGAAGCCGACGTGGCCCGGGCCCAGCTCATTCGTGACCTAAAAGACGATCTTGGTGTAAACGACGATGGAGTGGAGGTGATCTTGAATCTCCTCGACCAGATTCATGGACTGCGGCAAACCCTGAGCAGCTTCATGCAGGCCGTTCGTGGTCAGCCCGAAACCGTCCAGCAGCAAATCGCGGAAATGCTGCGCGAGACGAAAACGCGCGAGGAGGATTGAGCATCCATTGGCGGTGAACCAACCGCTCTCCGATCAGAAATTTGCTTTGAATCCCTCTCAGGCTCACTATCTCTAGCGCCGCTTCGTTTCAGGGAAGGAGGCCCTGGGCCATGGCAAATCTGAAACCGACCTCAACCTCTAAGGCGCCGGTCGCCAAGGAAGAAGCCGTCTCGGCCTTCCTCGCCAAGTTGGGTGCGATGGCGCCCGTGCATCAACAAGCCAGCGCGCGGGGGCGCCTCGTCTTCGCCATGGATGCTACCATGAGCCGCCAGCCCACCTGGGACCAGGCACTCGCCATCCAGTCCGAGATGTTCGGCGAAACCCGGAAGATCGGCGGGCTCGACGTTCAACTGATCTATTTCCGCGGCTTCAACGAATGCCGGGCGTCGAAATGGGTGAGTGAACCAGAGGCGCTCGCGCGGCTCATGACCACGGTCCAATGCCATGGCGGTTACACGCAAATCGGCCGTGTGCTCAAGCACATCAGGAAAGAAGCGCAAAGTGTAAAGATCAACGCCGCCGTTTACGTCGGCGATGCGATGGAAGAAAACATTGACGCGCTGTGCAAAACGGCCGGCGAGATCGGGCTTCTGGGCGTGCCGATCTTTTTGTTTCAGGAAGGAAGCGATGCCGCGGTTGAGACCGCGTTTCGCGAACTGGCCCGGCTGACGCGTGGCGCCTATTTCCGGCTTGATGCCGCCTCGGCGAAAATGCTGCGCGAGCTGCTGACGGCGGTTGCGGTTTACGCCGCGGGCGGGCGCGCGGCGCTCGAGGCCCGCAATTCGGATCGGGGAGCAACGTTGCTTCTCCAGCAGCTGCGGCCTTAGGACGGCGATATGGTTCAACTGGTCATTGCGATTATCCTTGTCTTTGGCGGCTACTGGCTGATCAGAAAATCTGCCAAAATGAAGCCGGCGCAAGTCAAGGGCTTGGGCCGCAAGCTTGCCGGCGGCGGTCTCATCGCCATTGCCGGTTTTCTGGCTCTGCGCGGCGGCATCAATTCGGCCATTCCGCTGTTCGTGACGGGATTGGGCCTTCTCGGCGGGCAGGCCCTGTTTACCAACGGATTCCCGTGGTCCCGGAAGACGCCGGGCGAGACATCGCGTGTGGCGACGAGCCTTCTATCGATGGAACTCGACCACGACACCGGCCACATCGATGGAGATGTTCTTTCCGGCCCGCTTCGGGGGCGGAAGCTGTCATCGCTCTCCGATGCGGAACTCCGGTCGCTGTACCTTTTGTCCAGCAGCGCCGCCGATCAAAGCCGTGCCTTGCTCGAAGCCTGGCTCGACCGCGTTGAACCCGAATGGCGTCAGAGCTGGGCACCGGCGGGTGGCGCCAAATCGCGCGAGGAGGCCTATTCTATTCTGGGACTAAAGCCTGGCGCCGGCGCCGGGGACATTCGCGCCGCGCACCGCCGGCTGATGAAGAAGTTTCATCCCGATCGCGGCGGCTCCGATGATTTCGCCGCGAAGATCAATCAAGCCAAGGATATCCTGCTGCAAGACTGATGCGAATGGCTGTGGTGCCAGTCTACTGCGAACTGGTCTCTGCTGAGTTTCCCTGCCTACAGGGAAAATAACAAGGAATCTGGGCTAAATCCTTTTTTCCGGCGCGGCTGGTCGTCGAAACTGCGCGCATTCTCAAAAGGATAGCGGGCGTTTCCCTAGGCAAATAACAGGGAAACAAACACCAATACCACGCACCGAACAGCGTAGCCTGCGCTTACATCTGGGCAAGATAGGTACTCTAAGTGGGACTCTCGAATTCTGCACACGAACTCCTTATTCTTCTAAAATTCAAGACGACAAAGAGTGGGCCGAATCAGCGGAGGTTCCAGTGGGGCGTGTCATGGAAATCGATTGCGATGACGCCGACAATCTAGCTCCTGCCGGCTACCTGCTACTCAATAAGGCACGCAAGAGTCTCGCTCAGGTAATGGGGAATATGGCTCCCCTGCCGTTATCTCGCACGGCCGCGCAAATTGTTGATGCCTTGCTTGTACAGGATAAAACCTCACCCGAGGGATTGATTAAAGCAGCGGCCCTGCAAGACGAGCTGAAGTTATGGGTAAAAAGGGAGGGGATGTTTTTGCAACTCCCGCCGGAATTCGCGGCAAGAGGGGACGTCTATTGGCATCAGACGGTCCGATCGAGCTCCATCTGCCCGCCCACAACGACATTCGGGGGGTCCGCAATTCGTGCAACCGGAACATATGCGACAATATTCGTCGAAGAAAAACCTTTCAGCATCTGGTTGGCTCGCAAAAGGAAAGAATTTCGGCCCCCAGGATACCTGCCCCGCGAGATTGGCCGTCCAGGTCATCGCGAGGCGATACTGCTCGAAGCCAGGCAACGGATTGCGGAGGGGAAAATTCCGAAGACGAAGTCCCACTTCGCCAAGGAAGTGGTGACCTGAGCCCCGCAAACTCCTCCAGATTTGAGTAGAGTCCGCAGCCCTTGAGGGGAGACGGACGATGAAGAAGAGCAGGTTCACGGAAGAACAGATCATTGGGGTTTTGCAAGAGCAGGAATCCG
>JBKKDI010000258.1:0-5854 GCA_046708645.1 Aestuariivirga sp. | reverse complement strand
CCATGCACCAAGAGCCCGCCATACCTTTCCGTTTCCGCCGCATAGGGAAGGTCGTAGTGAACCCGGTGGCCGTTGAACGTGAAGGCGGAGAAGCGGAACAGCAGCACCGCCGTTGTTTCCACAGTCCATTCGACATCGCTCTTCCCGAGATCAACGGGCGCGGCGGGTGCCCGAACGGTCGATCCGCCTTCGCGGAACACAAGGTCTTGCCGTTCCCGCACCAGCAAGTCCACGCCGCACTTGATCTCATGTGTCACCGACACGAAGCACAGGGGACCGGTCTTGCCTTCCCGCATCTTCAAGGCGGAGATCGTCGCAATGCGCGTCACATCCATGCCCACGGAAAGGGCCGCGAAAGTTTCCACCAATCCTCCCGCCCACATGCGGCGCGGCAACGGGATTGGTGGAAGGAATAGTCCCTTGGCTTCGCTGCCGTCGGGGCCAAGGTCGTTCATGCGGGGCACTGCTGGCGCCAGACCCCAGTGGAAACCCGGCGGGCAACTTCCATCTCCGGCTGGATTGAACAGGAAGGGCTCAAGCGTCGCGCGATATTCCGCCAACAGGCGCGGCGTTACCACATCCTCGCGCGTCACGCTCCGCCCAATCCAGCTTGTGAAATCTTCCGTCATCTCAAATGTCTCAATAGGACCTCGGCAGCCCCAGCACATGTTCGGCCAGATAGGACAGGATGAGATTGGTCGACACCGGCGCCACCTGATAGAGCCTCGTCTCGCGGAATTTCCGCTCGATGTCGAAATCCTCGGCGAAGCCAAAGCCGCCATGGGTCTCTATCGCCACATTCGCCGCCTCGAAGGAGGAATCCGCCGCCAGCATTTTCGCCATGTTGGCTTCAGCGCCGCAATCTTCATTCGATTCATATTTGCGCAACGCCTCGCGCACCATGAGTTCGGCGGCCCGCATGCCGGCATAGACTTTGGCGATGGGAAACTGCACGCCCTGATTCTGGCCGATGGCGCGGTCGAACACCCGGCGCTCCTTGGCGTAGTTCGTCGCCTTGGCGATGAACCATTTGGCATCGCCCACGCATTCAGCCGCGATCAGGATGCGCTCGGCATTCATGCCGGAGAGAATATAGCGGAAGCCCTCGCCTTCCGCGCCGATCAGGTTCCCGGCGGGAACCGCGACATTGTCGAAAAAGATTTCCGCCGTTCCATGATTCATCATGGTGCGGATGGGCCGGATGGTCAGCCCCGCCTGTTTCGCCTCGCGCATATCGAGAATGAACACCGAAAGCCCGCCGGTGCGCTTGGCAAGTTCTTCTTTCGGCGTCGTGCGCGCCAGCAGCAGCATGAGGTCGGAATGCTCGGCCCGGCTCGTCCAGATTTTCTGTCCGTTGACGATATAGCGGTCGCCGTCACGGCGGGCGAAGGTTGTAATGGCGCCCGTGTCGCTGCCGCTTCCGGGCTCCGTCACGCCAAAGGCCTGAAGCCTGAGTGAGCCGTCGGCAACGGCGGGAAGATATTGCCGCTTCTGCTCCTCCGAACCATGGCGCAGCAGCGTCCCCATCACATACATCTGCGCATGGCAGCTCGCGCCATTGCAGCCCGATGCCTGTATTTCCTCGAGAATGGCCGCCGCCGCCGAAAGCGGCAGGCCCGACCCGCCATATTCTTCCGGAATGAGAGCGCCAAGAAATCCCGACGCCGTCAACGCCGCCACGAAGTCCGTCGGATAAGCGCGCTCGCGGTCAAGCCTCCGCCAGTGTTCACCCGGAAACCCCGCGCATAATTTGCGCACCGCATCACGGATGTCGGCATGATCCATCATGGGCAGAGGCTAGATCATGTCCCGGCAAAATGGAATGCTGCCAGATATTGAGAAGAAATGTGAATCCAGCACGCCGTCCTTCTGCGACAGTGCGTTACTAGCGTGGTCTTGGAATCACAAAATCCACAACTTTGGTTGTTGTTGTCCCAGCTACAAATTGGTCTTGCCACGCCGCATGTTGAAACCGCTAATCGTCGAGGCGACAAAAAAGTAGCGTCAAACCCCAGTGCGGCGTAACGAAGTACCGCGGTCGATAGAGGCCTCAAAGGCTCTACCGGCCGCGAGTTTCGACCGGACTATTCCTGACCGAGGGATTTGGCGGCCGTTTCGATGAGTTTGGCGACCGGCTGCGGCTGCGACACATAGATAGCATGGCTGCCCTTCACTTCGACCACACTTGAGCCGGCGCGCTTCGACATGAGGCGTTGGGCGTCTGGCGGGATCATTTTGTCTTCGCTGGCGACCAAATACCAGCTTGGCTTCACCTTCCACGACGGCTGGCTGATCTTGCCGTTCAATGCTTCCAGCCCCCACGGAACCTGGGAGTTGGCCATAAACGCCGCTTTTTGCGGATCAACATCGGCTGCGAAAGATGCGGCGAATTTTTCCTTGTCGAGAGCGAGAAAGCCGTTTTTTGGAGCCAGGATCGGCGGCACTGGATCCTCCGGTTTCGGATTCGCGATGAGTGTGCCGACAGACTCTCCAGCGTCGGGAGCAAATGCTGCGATATAAACCAGGCCCACGACCTTCGGATCGTTTCCGGCCTCGGTGATGACCACTCCTCCATAGGAATGCCCGACGAGGATCACGGGCTTGTCCTGAGCATCGATTGCAGCCTTGGTGACGGCCACGTCGCCGGCCAGCGACTCGGTCGAATTTTGGACGACGCTCACGTCATACCCGTCCTTCTTCAGAATCTCATAGAGACTCTCCCAACCCGACCCATCCACGAAACCACCGTGGACAAGGACAATAGCCTTATTTGCTCCGTCCGCTGCGAAGGTAGGGGCGGTGGCGGCCATGCTAGCGGCCGAAAGAACTGCTCCGGCGAGCAAGGGTGACAATTTTTGGTAGTGTCTCAGTTTGAATTTGGCGGTAGTTCCAGCCGTCGCTGCGGGCCTGCTTTAGATAGAAGATAAGTAACGGATTTCGTCAATTGCTCTACGGTGTAAGGCTTCGGAAGGAAAAGGTATGGTTCCGTGAACATAGCCTTCATTCCCGCATTAACGCCTGCGCCCGTAGTATAGAGAATAGACAGTTTTGGACGCGCGGCTCTGGCGCTCTGAGCGAGTTTCAGTCCAGCCTCTAAATCCCCGCCCAAGGTAAGGTCGACAAACAAAACATCGATGGATTCCTTCTTGTCCAATAAAGCCTGAGCGCCGTCCCCCGCCGCCGCTGCAATCACGGTATGTCCGTCTTCACGTAACACGGATTCAGCGAGGACCCGGAGTTGTTCGTCATCCTCGACAATAAGAACCACAGCCATTGAACGGGAACCCTCGCTCTTTCTGAAAATTGTGGTATGCTTAGCGTCAAGCTATTCGATAGACAAGGGTTTGAATGCCAAAAGGCCCCAAAGGCGAGCGCCGTCCAGCCGATGTGATCGGCAATGCCGTGAAGGTCATGCGGATAGCCGTTGGCGAAGATGCCGACGATGCCGACGACGATGGTAAGAACAAAGCCGCGCAAGAGCTAGGGCGCATGGGCGGCGAAGCCCGCGCCAAGTCTATGAGCGCGAAGCGCAGGAAAGAGATTGCTAAAAAGGCAGCGGCGAAGCGCTGGGCTCCCGTCGAGTAGCCGCGTCCCAAGTTTGGCGGCGGATAAAGCTAGCCAATAGAGGAACAGCGAAACTGTAGGCACCCCGTCTATTGCGGTAGATCAATCCTTTCTCCGCAAGATGGCCCAACATTTGGGTGGCATGACTCGGGTTGAAGGGCTTCTTAAGAAGCTGGCGCGACGCTGTGGTAATGTCCTGAATAGTGAACTCCCTATCGGACTCTTCCAAGGTGGCTATGACTTGCATGAAATGTGTTAGGATTTGGACTATTCGAGCAAGTCAAACTGACCATTAAGTCATTCAATGCGACGCTTGGAGAGGCCCGTTGCGCACCCGGGATCTTGATGAAGCAATCGAAGCAGTAACGAAGGTCTATTGCACGCACACGGTTGAGGTTGCGGGCCGGGCCCGGAACCTCGACGCGCTGCTGGATGTGGCGCACCCGACGTCTCAGCCTTTGGTCGAATTATCCTACGGTGCACCGGTAACAATCAACGCCGGAAATTTTTCTGGTTTGTTTCTGATGCAGCATTGTTTACGTGGGTCTGCTTTCGCCACCCAAGAGCATCAAACGGCAGAGTGGCGCCCTGGTCAAACAATCCCACTCTCCGCGGGCTGCGACACGCAGCTATGGTTCGACGCGGCATTTGTGCAGAAGTCTGTTCGCCTGGATATGAATAAGCTGGAAGTCTTATGCGCGCGTTGGCTTGGCCACCCGCTGGACCAGCCGCTCCGATTTGCGATGCGGCCGTTTTCGGAAGATTTGGAGCGGGTTTGGCAGCGTACCTTGACTTACCTCTGGTCCAATGACGACGCCCAGTTGCCACTGGCCGGCGCAGCAAGAGCGTCGCTTGATGAGTTCCTTTTGACATTGTTGCTTCATCAACATCCGCATAACTACAGCGAGGACATGGCCGAGCCAGCGCCCGTACCGGTTCCTGGGTTGGTACGGCGGGCTGAGCGTTACATGATCGACAACGCCGGAGCGCCGATTACTGTCTCGGACGTTGCCGCCCGGTTGGGCGTAAGCCTGCGTTCGCTGGAGACCGGATTTCGCCAATGGCGCGCCACCACACCCAGTCTGTTCCTGAGACAAACGAGATTGCAGCTCGTGCGTGATGAGCTTCGGCGGTCAGGCGAAGAAACGAATGTGACGACCGTGGCGATGCGCTACGGATTCTCGCACTTGGGCCGTTTCAGCGGTTATTACCAGTCTCTCTTCGGCGAACGCCCAAGCGTAACGGCCCGCCGGGGCCGCTTGTCCTCGGGGGATGATAAATCTCATCCTGATCTTGAAGCTGAGTTCACAGCTCTGCGATCCCGATATTTTGAGACTTTGCTCCCGCTATTCCACCCCGTCCCGAATAAGCACGACATGGTGGATTTTTAGCGCGCCTTTGGGACGCCGAGGCCACGTTGAGGTTATAATCTCTTTTTTGAAAATGCCCTGCCTGAAGCCGTTTTCAAATACTTTTCGAATTCGAAAGCCTGCTTCTCATCAGAAAAGGCAACGTATGTTTTGAGTCACCAAGGAGCATATTTTGAAGTATGCGCTACTTCCTTGGCAATATGTTTTGTCAGGCGCAGTTTAAGATCATCGGTAATGCCAGTGTAATAGCGTTCGGGCTCGGCAACACTTTGGAGAATATAAACATACTTCATGCTGCTCCAGTCCGCCTTCGCGCTACGGGCTAAGGCTGGTGGAGCCAGGCGGGATCGAACCGCCGACCTCTTGAATGCCATTTTGGGCAAGTCCAATTTCTTGAGATTTCTTAAAGCTTCCCGATGTTGCTAAGCGCAAAAAACTGAACAGAATCGCTATTTTTGGTATTATATCAGTTTCCCGAACTTGCTGTTGCACTCTTTGCCTTGGTCACCATGTGGTCACCAGGGCACATCGGGAACTCTTCACATGGTTGCAAAATCCGGTATCAGGCTTACCAAGTCTAACGTCGCTGCGGCTTCGCCGACTACAGATCGCTATACGATTTGGGACTCCACCCTTCCCGGGTTTGGTCTCCGGGTCACCGCGAGCGGAATTAAAACGTTTATTTTGCGGTACAGGCCAAAGGGTCGAGCCACTTCCAAGCGATTCATCGGTCTGGGTCGCTTCGGTCCTGTAACGGTAGAACAAGCTCGGAACCGGGCCACGAAATTTCTGGGGCAAGTAGCAGATGGGAAGGATCCTGCCGCCGCATTGGCTGAACAAAAAACATCCCTCACCCTTGAGGAGGCTGCAAAGGCGTTTCTTAATCAACACGTCGCAACAAAGCGGAAGCCTTCTACAGC
>JBKKDI010000257.1:0-9138 GCA_046708645.1 Aestuariivirga sp. | reverse complement strand
TCCACAAATGCACAGGGCGTCTCGCCCCATTTTTGATCTGGCTTGGCGACTACGGCGGCGGCCTGCACCGCTGGATGCTTGTAGAGCGCGTCCTCTACTTCGATTGACGAAATGTTTTCGCCGCCGGAAATGATGATATCCTTGGAGCGGTCCTTGAGCTGGATATAGCCATCGGGATGCAGCACGCCGAGATCGCCGGAATGAAACCATCCGCCCCTGAACGCTTCGGCACTCGCCTTGGGATTCTTGAGATAGCCTTTCATCACCACATTGCCGCGGAACATGACCTCGCCCATCGCCGCGCCATCGGCGGGAACGCGCGTCATCGTCTCTGCGTCCATTACGGTTAAATCTTCAAGTGCGTGATAGCGCACACCTTGCCGCGCTTTTCTGGTGGCGCGCGCCGGGCTATCCAATGCGTTCCATTCCGCCTTCCAGTCGTTGACCACGGCGGGGCCGTAGGTTTCCGTGAGGCCGTAGAGATGGGTAACGTTGAAGCCCTGCTCGGCCATGGTGGCAAGCACGGCTTCCGGCGGCGGCGCGGCGGCGGTCAGGAACTCCACCTTGTGCGGCAACGTACGTTTCTCTTCGGAGGGCGCGTTGATGATCGTCGACATGACGACGGGCGCTCCGCAAAGATGCGTGACCTTGTGTTCCGCCAACGCCTCCCAGATCGCCTTAGAGCGCACCCAGCGCAGCGTCACATGAGTGCCGCCCACCACGGAGATCGACCAGGGGAAACACCAGCCGTTGCAATGGAACATCGGCAGTGTCCACAGATAGACCGGATGCTTCGGAATCGACGCGGTTAATACATTGCCCTGCGCAAGGAGATAAGCGCCGCGATGGTGATAAACCACGCCCTTGGGATTGCCGGTGGTGCCGCTCGTGTAGTTAAGAGAGATCGCCTCCCATTCGTCGGCAGGCCAAAGCCACTCGAAATCGGCAGAACCGCTCTCTACAAAACTCTCGTAGTCGATGGAACCGAGCCGTTCTCCATCAACCGGATATTCCGGATCGACGTAATCGACGACGACGGGATGCGGCCCTTTCATCAATTGAATCGAATTCTTAGCTAACCCTGCGAACTCCTTGTCAACAATCAAGAATTTAGCTTCCGCGTGATCCAGTGAAAAGCCGATAGTTGCCGCATCGAGCCTGGTGTTGAGGGTATTGAGAACAGCACCCGCCATCGGCACGCCATAGTGGCATTCAAGCATCGCGGGCGTATTGGCCAGCAACACCGACACGGTTTCGCCCTTGCGAATTCCTGCCTTGCTCAGCGCCGAACCCAATTGCCGCGCGCGCTTGTAGAACTGCGCATAGTTCGTGCGGCTTTTGCCATGAATAATGGCGATGTGCTCGGGATAGACGGCAGCCGAACGCGCCAGGAAGGTCAGCGGCGTCAGCGGCTGGTAGTTGGCGGCATTCTTGTCGAGACCGGTATCGTAGATGGACATGCGCAATTCCCGCTTGGATAGGACGCGTCATAAACTACGCCGCAAGCGATTCAAAGCGGGGCCAATACGATTGACGCGGCCCATATGTTCTGAACTATTTCATCCATGAAACCGAAGGACAGTATCGGCCAAGGAATGATCCGCGTGGGCCTTGCATCCGATATGCCGGGAATCACCAGTGTGAGGACATCGGTGCGCGAAAATCATCTGTCGATGGAGCAGATGGCGGAGCGCGGCATCACGCTGGAAGGAACAATCGCCGACATGGCGGCGGGCTATCTTGGCTGTTGGGTCTCCGAAGATCAGGGAAGGATCGTTGCCTTCTCCATGGCCGACCGGCGCACCGGAAATATCTTCGCGCTCTTTACGCTTCCCGGCTTCGAAGGCCGTGGCTTTGGCTCGGCCCTTATCGCCCGTTGCGAAGACGACCTTCGAACCCACGGATTTTCAGCCGCCCACCTCGATACCGCGCCGAATACAATCGCGCACCGTTTCTATCTGCGGCGCGGCTGGCGGGAATACAAAAAGCCGGGCGGCAATCCTCTCGATGTCTATTTGCTCAAATCGCTTTGACCGGAAAAATCCGGACCTATTTTCAGCCGATGCAATGATTCTGCTTGGTCCGGCGCGCATGCATCCGGTCATTGCCCAGCTTCGATGGCGATTTGGCGCAAAAGTGTTTCAAGGCCATCTTCAAAAGTCTTGTAGTGATGGCGCGGTGTAAAATAGGGACCAACCGCTACCACCGCCGGAAATTCACGCGCAACGATATCATCGGGAACAGGTTCGGCCGCCGTAGGCCCCTTGCTGTAGCCCGAGGTTTCGTCCAGCAGCGCACCCATCAGATAATAGCCCAGGGCCCGGAATCGTTTGGCGCGCCATTCCGCATCACCTCCCGCCTCCTCGAACAGCATGAGAATGCCGTTCAGAACCCCAAGGGCGGGACGCGTGTTGAGCCGATGGATCGCAATGTAAGGGAAGAACCCCGGATGCCGCAGCGCCATGGCCCGAAAGGCGTCGCAGACGCCCCGCATTCGCTCCAGCCAGCCGCCCGGCTCCTTGGGAACCGGCACCTCCGCCAGGCATATGTTGAGCATGGCATCGTAGAGATGGGTCTTGCTGGGATAGTAGTGATAAACGCTCATGGCCTCGCAGCCCAGAATTTGGGCGAGCTTGCGAAAACTGAAGGCTTCCAATCCCTCGGCATCGATATGCTTCAGCGCCGCCTCGGCGATCGAAGCCGCGCTGAGCTGCGGACGGCGGAATTTCCTTTTTTCACTCATTTGTGAATTGCATTCTTACACCGTAAGTTTATCAATTGCAAGTGACCTTACTCTGTAAGGTAACCAGGAAAGGAATATGCCATGAAATCACCTGCCACGCTTATCGCTGCACTCGCGCTCCTCGCCTTTGGCGCTTCGTCCGCCTATGCCGAAGACGCGGTTCTTCTCGCCGGAAAGGATGTCAAGTTCGGCTTGGTCGATCCGAAGGATCCAATGACCGGCGAGATGGCCGTACTCTCCGGCGATCCATCGAAGCCCGGCGCCTTCACGCTGCGCCTTCGCCTCAAGTCCGGTTACGTGGCGAAAACGCACAGCCATTCGACCGCCGAGTATGTCACCGTGCTGTCGGGCAAGGGCCGCATGTCCTTTGGCGATGTGCCTGACGAGGCAAATGCCATGACGTTCTCCGCCGGAAGCTTTCTTTATCTTCCGGCCGGCCAAACTCACACCCTGTGGATCGATGAAGACACCACGGCCGATCTTTACTCAACCGGCCCATTCGACGAGAAATACGTTCAGAACTGATATCGCTTGAGAACCGGCGCGGCATCGGACCCGCGCCGGACGTTTCTCTCAACCGATGCAATAGACCTGCCCCGTCTGTCCGCCCTCGACGCTCTTGACATAGGCAAGGCCGGCGCGAGCCGATGGTATGGACTCATGTCCAGGCAACAAGGGTGCAAGCTTCTCGGCCGATACATCGAGCAGTGTCGGGCTCACGAGATTGATGCGAAGGCCTCGATCGAGGTCAATGGCGGCGGCCCTCACAAAACCGCCAAGGGCCGCGTTGATCGTCGCGGCATTGCTGCCCTGGCGCACCGGATAGCGGTCGAGGCTGCCGCTGGTCAGCGTGAATGACCCGCTATCGTTGAGGTAGGCCTGCCCTTGCAGCACCAGATTGACCTGCCCCATGAGCTTGTTCTTGAGGCCGCTCAAGAATTGGTCTTCCGTCATTTGGCTGAGCGGCGCGAATTGCGCCTGCCCGGCGCAACACACCACAGCATCGAGTTTTCCTGTCTTCTCATACATCGCGGTGATTGAAGCGCTGTTCGCGATATCGACACGCGCATCGCCCGACGATCGGCTGGCTTTCACAATGTCGTGGCGGCGGCCAAGCGCTGCTATGGCGGCCCTGCCAACAGCGCCCTCCGCGCCGATGACTAGAATTCGCATCAGGCGATGATGATGACTTGCCCCGTCAGCGCGCCTTCCACGCTCTTGGCAAAGGCCAGACCGACACGGGTCGAAGACACCGGCTCATGGCCGGGGAAGAAACCTTCGTATTTTTTCACCGACTCTTCCAGAAGGCCGGGGCTCACCACATTGATGCGAAGACCCCGCGGCATCTCGATGGCCGCCGACTTGACGAAAGCGCCAAGCGCGCCGTTGACCGCCGCCGCGTTGGCGCCCTGGCGGATCGGATCGCGGTCAAGTACGCCGCTGGTCAACGTAATTGAGCCGCCGTCGTTGAGGTAGTGCTGGCCGATGAGGGCGAGATTAACCTGGCCCAGCAGCTTGTCGAGCAATCCTTTCTTGAATTGCTCGCCGGTCATGGTGGCCAGCGGCCCGAAATGCACGTGTCCCGCCGTGGCCACGATGGCATCGAGCTTGCCCAGCTTTTCGAACATGGCGCGGATAGAAGTCTCGTCCGCCAAATCGACTTTGACCTTTCCGGTGGACCGCCCCGCCTTGATGATCTCGTGGCGGCGGCCCAGTTCCCCCGCGGCCGCCTTGCCGACCGTGCCTTCAGAGCCGACAACGAGAACGCGCATTATTCGCCCTCGGTGGGCTGCTTCAGGGTTTTGAGTTTGGCAAAGACCGAGTCGGCCGTATATTCTTTCTCGCTCCCCTTCACATCCTGCGCCGTCGTTGCCTGCTCCGCCGCAGCTGCCGTGGCCGCCGTCGCCGCGAGGTTGGCGGCTGTACCATAAACTTCAGCGGCCGGGATAAGGGTGCGCGCCGGCGTTGCTTCAGTGGTTTGGCCCTTGCCCGTCTTGCGCGCCGCCTTCTGCACGGCAAGATCGAGTTCGAGTTGCGAGCAAAGCCCGAGCGATACGGGATCCACCGGCTTGATGGCGGCGGCGTTCCAATGGCTGCGGTCGCGAATCGCATTGATCGTCGATTTGGTCGTGCCCACAAGTTTCATGATCGCCGAATCCGCCAGTTCCGGATGGTAGCGCAGCAGCCATGCGATGGCATCCGGACGGTCGCCCCGGCGCGACACTGGCGTATAGCGCGGACCTCCGGTTGATTTTTGCACAGGGATGTTGACTTTGGATTCGAGAAAGGCGAGGCGGTACTAAGGGTCCGCCTCGCCCTTCTAGATCTCGTCGCGGGTGAGTTGTACGCCGGTCACGGGATCGAGGCCCTTGATGCCGGTGGCCACATCGCCGTCTGCAATCCCTTTCACTTCAAGCTCATGCAGATTGCAGTAATCGGCGATCTGCCGGAATGTGAGCGCGGTATTTTCGACGAGCCACACGGCGGTGGCCTTGGGCATCAGCGGTGCGCGGGACATGGTTTCTTCGCTCCTTGAGAACCGCCTGGGGTTCCCGGCCATCACAACAACATGTTGGGGATGCCGGGCTTATAGTTCAGGGGCAGCCAAGATGCAATGGCAATCGGGGGCTTACTTCTCCGCGAAACAGTAGAAAAAGCCATTGCCCCCAGTACCCTTGAGCGCATCCAAGCTGCATCCGCCCCGCGAGGGATGGGACGAATTCCACGATTTAGCCGGCGGCAAATCATTGAGACCGATGCGGTCGTGATGTCCCACCATGGCGGTACCTTCCGCGCCGCTCATCGTCCAGTTGCCGCAGGTGCGGTCTTCGCCGGCCGGAAATGCCGCGCCATCGGATTGCGAGCCCGTGAGAATATCGTGCATATTGGGCTTGTCGCCGCGGCCTTTGACGATTTCGCCCGTTTCGGTGAGCCCGGTCTGCTTGTTGATGTTGTTTCCGTTGTGCAGATCCGCCACATCCATGGCGATCATTTCGCCCTTGTGGTTGTGCCACGGACCCGCGCCGATGCGGTCGCGCGCATTGACCGCACCTTCTCCCTGGGTTGAAAGATAGGCCCGCCATGTCCGGTCGCCCGCGCCTGCGGCCTCCGCCAATGCCTGACAATGCTTGTCGGCCCCATCGAGACCTCCGAGATCGGCGCCATTTCCGGACCCTGCGCTGGTAACGAAAAAGCTCATCCTTGCATGTTGCGCATGTACTGCCGTCACCATCAATGTAACGGCCGCCAGGATCGCCAGACCACCTCTGTTATTCATGATGTCCTCCTCCGATGGAGTGAACGTCCGGCAGTGCCCCGAGGTTCACGCCTTTAGAACAATTTTTCCCACGTGCTCGCTAGATTCCATCAACTTGTGAGCCGCGGCCGCCTCGGCCAGCGGAAACGTCCGGTAGATAACCGGCTTGCACCGGCCAGCCGCGAACAACGGCCAGACGGTCTCCTCCAGTGCCTTGGCGATCTCTGCCTTCTCGGCAACGCTGCGGGGACGGAGCGTCGATCCCGTCAGCGTCAGACGTTTCAGCATGATTGGCAGAAGGTCGATCTCGATTTTGGAGCCCTTCTGGAACGCGATGTTGACGATGCGCCCATACATGGCCGACGCCTTGAAATTGCGCGCCACATAATCGCCGCCCACCATGTCGAGGATGACGTTGGCTTCCATATTGAGAGCCTTCATCGCCTCGACAAAATCCTGGGTGCGGTAATTGATGGCGTGATCGGCGCCGAGTTTGCGGCAGGCCTGGCATTTCTCCTCGCTTCCCGCCGTCACGACGACGGTTGAGCCCAGTGCCTTGGCCAGCATGATCGCTGTCGTGCCGATGCCGCTCGATCCGCCATGGATGAGCAGGGTCTCGCCGGCGCGCAACCCGCCCCGGTCGAACACATTGGTCCATACGGTGAAAAAGGTTTCAGGAATTCCCCCCGCCTCTTCCATGGAAAATCCCGGCGGTACCGGGAGCGCGTTGTCTTCGTGCACAAGACAGTATTCGGCATAGCCGCCGCCCGCCACCAGACCGCAGACCTTATCGCCGACCTCATAGCGGCGCACGCCGGCCCCAAGGCCAGTGACTTCACCGGCGATTTCAAGCCCCGGGGTTAGGGGAGCACCCGGCGGCGGCGGATAGCCCCCTTGCCGCTGCAGAATATCAGGCCGGTTCACCCCGGCAGCGTTCACCCGGACCAGCAATTGACCCTGTCCCGGCACCGGCACCGGAAGTTTCACCGGCTCCAATACATCCGGGCCGCCGGGCTCACGGATGGCGATCGCGGTCATCATGGTGGTCATCGAAATCCCCCAAAACTTGATATGGGGAGGGGCAATGACATAAATGAGGGTGAGACCGCAAGGAGGCACCCTATGGACCTCGAAGACCTGCCCAAACCGAAGCCGCTAATCACCGTGGGCGAAAACCTGGAGCTGATGTCGGTGGCCGAACTGGAACACCGCGTTGAGAATTTGGAGTCCGAGATTGCCCGTGTGAAATCCGTTATTGCTTCGAAACGGGCCAGCAAGAACGCGGCAGACGCCTTTTTCCGCTAAAACTCATGATCCTTTTCCCTTAACATCCCGTGCCGTTAACCATTCGGTAAGATATTAGGTATAATTTTTTCAATCGTAATCCAGAGGTTCTGGGTTCTCCGAGTGGCTCCTGTCCACTCTGTTTGACGCCTCCCTGTTAGAACTCAAAGCCGCGCCCTTGCGCGGCTTTTTTTTGGCCCCGGATTTGCTTTGTGGAAAGTTGCGAAAGAAGCAGCACGGGTTATTGACCGGAAATGAAGCAGGCTTCATGATCCCGGTTCCGGTCGGTGCAGTTTTAAGTAAACGAGTAAAGGGTCGCTAAGCATGTCCGGTTCCGAACACACCGCAACGCCCGTCGATTTCCTCGCAAGGTTCACCACCTCGGAGCAGTTCGAGAAAGTGTTCAGGGAGGGCATGGGGCTGGTTGAGGAGACGGCCAACTATCTGGACGGCCCCGGCCGCCAGGATGCCCGCCTGCTCGACCGCTACGGCGCTGTGGCCTACGCCACCGAAAGCATGCGGCTGACCACGAGGCTCATGCAGCTTGCCTCCTGGCTGCTGTTGCAGCGCGCCACCGGCGCTGGCGAGATGACGAGCGAGGAGGCCAGCAAGGAAAAGCACCGGATCAGCCTTTCCGACATCGGCAGGGGCCATCCCCTGAATGGCTCAGAGCAGCTTCCCGAAGCTCTCAAGGAGCTGGTCGAACGCTCCCTTAAGCTGCACCTCAGGGTGCAGAAACTCGATGTCATGCTCAACGTCCAGGTCAAATCGGACCCTCCCGAACAGAGCCCCATGAGCCAGCAGCTTGACCGCATCGCCACCGCCTTCAAGGCGGCCCGCGGCTAACACCCTCCTTGCTTTCCTAGGAATTGTTTCCCAATTATATACTTGACAAAAGTAGGTGATTCTTGAAAAGCACTACCCGACAGGCCGATGCGCTAACAGAGATCACGCCTCAGATGGTTGAGGCGGGCGCTTCTGCGTTGTTTGGGTGGGACTTCGAATACGATTCTTTTGACGAGATAGCTTGCGCTGTTTTTTCCGCAATGCGCCAAGCTCGGATTCAACGAGCCCCTTCAGGGCAAGACATTTCTCAACCAGTCGGAGATTAGACTGGTAGATGTCTGCCATTATTTCATCGGTATGTGCCCGCCCTTTGATGCAGTAGGGTTCCATTGCCCTCTTGTCATTACGAGATAGACCTTATCTGTTTTGGGGTCTTGAACCCAAGCCCCGTGAGCAATGAGGTCTCTTTTGGTGTTCGCCTCTTTTGCCAGGGATGCGAAGCCCTTGAAGTCAAAATCTAGTTTCACGCCTGCTAGGGCTGCAAGGTCTTCCACCATTTCTACCAACTCGTGCCCGCGTGGTTGGCGTACTGCGATGCGGCCTTGTTTTGGGTTAATGCCAAGCAGATCATACGCAATGCGTAACATCCGCTGCTCAAAGGCAGCAAAAGTGACTATGATCCTGCCAACGCTTCGATTCATTTCGCCGGGCAATTCGTAGATGAGCGGAAACTTTTTCATGTCCAAGTCCTCAGACGATAAGAAACTAGACGAAACCACCCGCATTATGGCCCGCTTGGCAGCAATGCCGCACAAGCCGCATGTACCACTGAAGAAAAAACTTAGAAAGAATCCTAAGAAAATTACGAAAACGGGCTAGTTGTCAAAATTCAATCTTGGTTGATTTTGCCTTGGGGTGTGCCTGAACACTCTGATGATCTCGTAGTGGTCATTCAGCAAGATGCCAGTCGATTCATCCCGCAATTTATGAACCCTCAGTTCAACAGATAAGACATCTCCGGTGGCCAGAGCAAACTCCCTTAATTCGAGACGGTCGTAAAAAGTGGCGT
>JBKKDI010000256.1:0-2531 GCA_046708645.1 Aestuariivirga sp. | reverse complement strand
AGCGACCGTTCGTGCCTGAAAGTCTGTGTTCCTTGGCTGACGAAGCCTTGAGGTCGCTTGCCGTTCCTATTCCTTCAGATGAAACATTGGGCCGAGTGGGTTGATGTCTTGCATGGACTTGTCTCCTCTTTGCTATGAAGGCAGAGTACCGGCGGGTCGTCAGCTGAGCGTCATGGCCAACGTCAATCGAGCGCAAATTCGACAATTGCGATCCGCTGAGAGTGCGGCCGGTTTGCGAATCTGCCTCCTGGGCCCTTTAACGGTTGAAAACGACGGCAAGCCCTTGGCCATCGCCTCAAGGAAAGCCCGCGCCCTGTTGGGCTATCTGGTTCAGCGGGAAGGCATGGAGACCGCCCGCAGCACGCTCACCGGCCTGCTTTGGGGTGAGCGCAGCGAGGCCCAGGCGCGCGCCAGCCTGCGGCAGACCCTTTCGGACCTTCGTGGCGCCCTCGCTCCCTCGTCTCAAGACCCGATCATCGCGAACCAGGAATCCTTGGCCTGGGCGCCCAGTTCGGCTTGGATCGACACGAGAGAGCTGGCCAGCGCGGCTGCATCAGAAGATGAGGATGCGCTAAGGGACGCTGCTCTATTGATGCGTGGAGAGTTCATGGAGGGTCTGTCAATTGATGAGGCGGGGTTCGAGCATTGGCTTGCTAGTGAACGCGAACGGTTCCGCCAATTGGCATCTATCGTTCATTCCCGGCTGATGGATCGGGCCGAAAAATCCGGTGAAATCGAAGCGGCACTGAGCTACGGCCTCCAGTTGATTTCACTCGATCCTCTGCAGGAGCAGGTCCACCGTTCATTGATGCGCCTCTACACAGCGCAGGGCCGCCACGACGCCGCCCTGGCGCAATATGAAAGATGCAAAAGCGAACTATCAGACCAGCTTGGAGTGTCGCCTGACCTGGAGACAGACGCCCTCGTTCGGTCGATACGGACAAGCCGCCGTGACAGGTCGGTTAAGACGCAGAATGCACCGGCGATTGCTCCAGTTCGGCGCCAAGAAGAGCGGCTTGCTCTACCGGACCGGCCTTCGATTGCTGTGTTGCCGTTCACGTCGATTGGCGCTGACGAGGACAGCGGCTATTTCGCCGAAGGCGTGGCCGACGACATCATCACGGAATTGTCACGCAACAAGGATCTGTTCGTTGTGGCGCGGCACTCGTCCTTCCACATTGCCTCGCAGGAGCATGATCCGGCCGCTATCAGTCAAGCTCTAGGCACACGCTATCTCCTCGCCGGCTCGATCCGTCGCTCAGACGAACGCCTTAGGCTCTCCCTCCACCTCATCGATGGCAAGTCGGGAAACGAAGTTTGGGCGGAGCGCTACGATCGCGGGCTTGCGGACCTGTTCGAAGTTCAGCTTGAGGTCGCCCGCATCGTGACCTCGACGATTGCCGGGAGATTGGCGGCGCTTGCCGGCGAGGCAGTCGCCTCTAAGGCACCTGGGAACTTTGCGGCGTATGACCATGTGCTGCGAGCCCAGCAATACCTACAACGATATTCGCGCCCTGATTATGCGCGTGCGCGCGAACATCTGGAAGCGGCCATCCGTGTTGATCCCTTTTATGCGCGACCCTACGGCCTGCTATGTATGGCGGGGGTGTATGACTGGTTCTGGGAGATGTCGGAGGATGGTCTCGCCGATGTAGTCAGGATGGGCGAGAAGGCGCTTGCGCTCGACGATCAAGATGCAAAGGCCCATATGGCACTCGCCGTCGCGCACCTGTTCTCGTGGCATTATGATCGTGCAGTACATCACATCGAGCGCGCCATGGCGCTCAATCCGAACGACGATCTCGTCGTCGTAGAGCACGGCAGAATACTACTCTCCAGTGGCCAGCCGGAGGAAGGGCTGCTGCGAGTTCGCGAGGCGATGCGGCTCAATCCCTATCATCCAAACTGGTACTGGAACGTCGAAGGCCTGTGCCTTCATCACATCGGTCGTTACGAGGAACCGATCGCCGCATACCAACGAATCGATGTGCCGCAGTTCTGGGTTGAGGCGTATTTGGCTGCATGTCACGCGATGTGCGGCCGCGACGAACGTGCCGCCTACCATCGGGAGAGGCTTTTCGCCATGTATCCCGACTTCAATCTGACCGTCTTCCGCCGAGGTTTGCCTGGGCAGTACGAAGCGCAGCGGTTTCTCGAAACATTCCGCAGGGCCGGCCTGAAGGATTAGTGTTTGCCGGAAGCAAGATGGTTTTCCAGGAGCACCTTAGCAGTTTCGAAGCATCAGCGGAACCCCAACGGAACCCCAAACATAGGGCGAGACCGATAAGCACGGATAAGTTATTGATTTAATGGCGCGCCCTAAGAGATTCGAACTCCTGACCCCCAGATTCGTAGTCTGGTGCTCTATCCAGCTGAGCTAAGGGCGCGCAGGGGCCGGACGCTTTGAATCCGGCCAAAGCTTGAGGGTCGAGCGTGACACGGAACTGACCGCGCCGGCAGGGCCTCGAAGCGGGCAAACCCATACATGGGCTGGTTCGGCATTGCAAGCTTAGCCAGAGACGGTATCCGGC
>JBKKDI010000255.1:0-2609 GCA_046708645.1 Aestuariivirga sp. | reverse complement strand
CTGATGATGCTGTCGCTGTTCACCGAAAGCATCTTCAACGCCAGCTTCGGCATCCACATGCCGCGCTTCACCGGCACCATCTACGAGATACTGTCCGCCCCGCTGTCGGCGTTCGAGACCGTGCTCGGCTATGTCGGGGCGGCGGCGAGCAAGGCGATGATCGTCGCGCTGGTCATTCTCGCCACCGCCAATTTGTTCGTCGACGTCTATGTCGAGCACCCGCTGCTGATGCTGCTCTATCTGCTGCTGGTCGCGCTGACCTTCTGCCTGTTCGGCTTCATCGTCGGCATCTGGGCCAAGGGCTTCGAGCAATTGCAGGTCATCCCGCTGCTGATCGTCACCCCGCTGACCTTCCTCGGCGGCGCCTTTTACTCGATCGACATGCTCCCCGAGCCGTGGCGCTCGATCACCTTGTTCAACCCGGTGGTCTATCTCATCAACGGCTTTCGCTGGACCTTCTTCGGCACCGCCGACGTGCCCGTCGCCATCAGCCTCGCCGCGACCGGCGGTTTCCTCCTCATCTGCCTCACCGCGATCTGGTGGATTTTCCGCACCGGCTATCGCCTCAAGCAGTAAATCCGACGAGGGAAAAGACGACCGAGGTGGAACGGAAGAGTTTCGGTTACTGTCACCGTAATGGCCGGTGCTGGCCTGTTCGTGAACACCGACTATCTGGTTACCGGCGAGACCACCGCGATCCGCGAGAACGGCGCCGTCAGCGGCATCGGCGTCTTGGCGACATTCGCCTACGACGACACTGGCAATCGTACCTCCCTGACCCGTGGCAACACGACAGTTACGACCTACACCTACGATCCGGTGTCGCGGCTCACCACCCTCACTCAGAACCTCACCGGCACGACCAACGACCTGACCATCGGCACCATCACCTACAACCCGGCCAGCCAGATCCTCGCGACGCCGCGCTCGAACGACCTGTACGCCTGGACCGGGCACGGCTCGGGCAGCACAGCCACAGTCGCCAACGGCCTCAACCAGCTGACCAGCGTTGGAGGCTCTGCGACCGCGCACGACGCGCGCGGCAACCTCACCACCGATCCGACCACGGGGAAATCCTACACCTACAGCTCAGAGAATCTGCTCAAGACCGCGACCGGTGGGGTAACTCTTGCCTACGACCCGGTGCTGCGGCTGTACGACGTAACGGGCGCCGCGACCACGCGGTTTGCCTATGATGGGCTCGCCATGATCGCCGAGTACAACAGCACCAACGCGCTCCAGCGCCGGTTCGTGCATGGGCCGGGCGATGACGAGCCGCTGGTCCAGTATGAAGGCACTGGCACCACCGACCGACGCTGGCTTCACGCCGACGAGCGCGGCAGCGTCATCGCAATCACCGATGCCAGCGGGAACATGCTGACGATCAACAAATATGACGAGTTCGGCAAGCCCCAAGCCACCAACGCCGGCCGGTTCCAATACACCGGCCAGATGTGGCTCCCCGAGCTCGGCCTCTACGACTACAAAGCCCGCATGTACGCGCCGCACCTCGGGAGGTTCCTGCAGACCGATCCGATCGGGTACGAGGACAGCGCCAACCTCTACGCCTATGTCGGTAATGACCCAATCAATCTGATCGATCCGCTGGGTGAACAGGCCTGCGGAGGGAAATATGGGCCGTGCCCTCCCCCGCAGCCCGGCGACATTGTCGTAACGGGGAAAAGGCGCCCAAAAAAGAGTGGCGTCGGGGGCACAGGCTTAGCCGCGTTCCAAGCATCAATAACACCGGTTCAGGTTCAAGTGGATAACCGGTTCAAAAAAAAGGAAGAAGCGGAACGCGACAGTACAATGGAACAAGTATGCAAGATCATCGGGACTGGTGTTTTGATCGGTCTGGGCGTGGATGCTATAGTGAATGACCCAAGGCATAGTAGCAATTTTTTCAAAAGCATTGCTAAAGGAATGGGTCGAGGTGCTGCAAGTGGCGCACGTGCTGGTTTAGCTGGTGCGGTTGTTGGCGCGGCTGCGGCTGGAGTAGTCGTTTGGGCGTTAGCAACTTATGGACCAGACATCGTGGAGCAAACATGCGAACAGGACTAATTGCCTACCCACGAGATAATTTGCTAAGAAGGGTATTTCTTCCATTCTATAGCTCATACGAGTATTTTGCTCTCATAGGATGTGCCATTCTGGCATCGTACTTTGTCGATCTGATAGGACTCATACAAAAGCCGTTAGTGACTATAGCTATCTATGTTGGGTTTGCTGCTGTTGGGTTCTCGACGAGCCCTTATGTCCTGCGAGCGCCGAAATCCGAAACGGAAAAGGTTAGGAGCCAGCTGTCCGCAGTTGGATGGATTCAGCAAAATGGGCCTCAAATTTGGATCCCTCCCATTCCGAGATGGATGAGATGGCCAAGGAATTTTGTTCGGGTAAGAGAGTTTGGTGATGAGGTGATGGTCGAGGGTCCACGGAACATGATTCTGATGCTGGAAGATCGCCTCTGATAAGAATTACCGTGGAATTGCCGAATTACCGTGGAATTACCTAATTAGTAATTACGGTGACAGAGCACTCAATGCACTAAATTACCGCAGCCGTTCGAAATAGCTTTCCTACATCAACCAAATAGGTAATGTTGCGCCTCC
>JBKKDI010000254.1:0-3131 GCA_046708645.1 Aestuariivirga sp. | reverse complement strand
GCGCCGACTGCACGGCGGAGCCACCGGGCGAATTGATCGAAACCGCCACGCCGGCGATGCCTTTCCTTGAAAAGGCCCGCTCCAGAACGTTCTCGGTGTCCTTGGCGGTAATCGCCGGCCTGAGCGGGGTTCCAATGCCGATGGCGCCATGCAGGCGCACATGATGGATGACGGGAACCGATTTGCGGAAGCGTGGGGGAATGAACCGCCCGAGGAAGGATTGTTTGGCCATGGTCCCCAGATAGGGGTGCCATGCGATCAGCGCAACCGCCAGGCCATGCCGTCGCGGAGGATGGAGTTGGCCTCGGCGGTGAATTGCGAGTTCTGGTCGTGCAGCACCAGGCCGGGCAGGAGCTGCATCGGGGCCTTCGAACCCTTGACGCCTTGGACAATGACTCGCGAGGCGGCGGTGCCCTCGCGGGCATAGAGGGGAGCGATGCGGATGTCGCCAAAGCGATCTTCCATCACGTTCAGAAGTTTTCCCAGGGTTTCGGCCCGGTGGATGATGGTAACGGTGCCGCGCAGCGTCACCATGGTGTGCAGCACCTTGAGCCAGAGCTCGAGGTCACCCGGGCCAAAAGTATGGGCCTGAGCCTTGAGGAGATTGGGCGAGGGCGTTCCCTTGCCGTCCTCGAAATAGGGCGGATTGGCGAAGGCATGGCTGAAGGAGCCATGGGAGGGCATGGAGGCAAGGTCCTTACGCATCGCCTCTTTGACGTCGGCATGGATCACGCGAAGACTTGCGCCTAAACTGTTGCGCTTGGCGTTCTCCTCGCACAGCATTGCATAACGGGCCGCGACTTCGATTCCAGTGACATGGATGCTGGGCGTGCGGGCCAGCGCGCACAGGGCTGCGACCCCCGTGCCAATACCTGCTTCATAGATGCTTTCACCCGCGGCACAGGGAATCGCCGCGGCTAGGAAGACGGCGTCGATGCCGGCGCGATAGCCCTTTTCCGGCTGCAGGACACTGAGTTTGCCACCGAGGAACATATCCTCCGTCAAAGTCGCGGGGATATGGCCGCCGGGCGGTGGCGGAGGCGGGGTCGCGGCCGAATGGGCTTGGGCGCTCATCTGCATATCAGCCGATTATTGATCCGGGATGGTTAGCGATGCGTTACCAAGAATTCGCCGGGCCTGGGCGATATCGTCCTCGTCGACCATTAGCCGCCGGGGAATTGCCCCGATTGAGCCCTCGATGGCGCTGGTATAAGCATCGAGCAGCACATGGTCCACCCCGTTTGCGGACAGCAAATGTGTCACATAGGACAGGTAAACCAAATCGTTGCTGCTCAGGAGTTCCTTCATACGGTCTTGAGAGTGCAGGCTATGGCGGCCAGAGTCCATGGACGAAACGGGGCATGATTGATAATTGCTTGGCGGGGCGGCAACCGGTCGCGCTGCCCCGAACCTGTTGCGAGGCTATGTTATGGATAGATGAAAGGTGGCCCCATGGGCGTCGTCATTCCCTTCGAAGGCGCCGAAAACGAAAAACGCGCCAGCCTCGATCCGCTTGTCCGCCTGGTCCAGCCCGACATGGACCGGGTCAACGAAACGATCATGGCGCGCGCCCACAGCCACGTGGAACTGATTCCGGAACTGGCCGGCCATCTCATCAATTCCGGCGGCAAGCGCATCCGCCCCATGCTAACGCTGGCCGCCGCCCGCATGTGCGGCTACCGGGGCGATCACCATCTGAAACTCGCCACTGCGGTCGAATTCATGCACACAGCGACGCTGCTGCATGACGATGTCGTCGATGAAAGCGACTTGCGGCGGGGCAAGGAGGCTGCCCGCGTCATCTGGGGCAATCAGGCCAGCGTGCTGGTAGGCGATTATCTGCTCGGCCAGGCCTTCAAGATGATGGTGGAAACGGGCTCCCTTGAGGCCTTGCGCATTCTCGCCAACGCCGCCGCCGTCATTGCCGAAGGCGAGGTGCTGCAACTCTCCATGTCGCAAGACACCTCGACCACGGAAGACGCCTATCTCCAGGTGATCGGCGCCAAGACAGCGGCGCTGTTTTCGGCCGCCGCTGAAGTGGGCAGCGTAATCGCGCTGCGCCCCCGTCCGGAACAGGCGGCACTTGAGTCCTATGGCCGCAACCTCGGCATCGCTTTTCAGCTCATCGACGACGCGCTCGATTATTCAGGTTCCGAGGCGCTTCTCGGCAAAGGTGTGGGCGACGATTTCCGCGAGCGCAAGATCACGCTTCCCGTCGTGCTCTCCTACCGGCGGGGAGCGCTGGAAGAACGCAATTTCTGGAAACGCACCCTTGAAGAAGGCTGTCAGACGCCTGACGATCTTGTCTACGCGAAGAAATTGATGGAACGCCACGGAGCCATCGCCGATACCATCGACCGCGCCACCCACTACGGCGACATCGCGCGCGATGCACTGGCGATTTTCCCTAACAGCGAGTGGAAGGCAGCGTTGCTCGAAGCCGTCGATTTCTGCGTGGCGCGGGCCTATTGACCCACGAGCGAACCAGCGCTCTGGCGAGCGCCGGTTCGCATCTTAAAAAGCCAGCCGGCCGTTGTCAGAACGGGCTGATACACTCACGCACCCGGCCGCTGAAGGATACCCAGGTGTTGGTCCGGAGGTTGTATGAACGATAGCGCTCGGAGCACCACTGAACGTGGTCATCGCCCCACTCATCATCATCATATACCGCCAGCGGCACCGTCACGGTCCACCAAGGTTGGCGATAGTAGTAGCCGTCGTAATAGTGCCGGAAGCCGCTGCGGCGGTTGCGGAAGCGGTCTCCGTGACGCTCTCTATTCCAGCGCCGCTCGTCGTTTCGACGCATGGCGACATCCTGCAAGAGGGCGTTGTCCATGGGGGTGGTTACGGCGCCCGTGGCCGAGATAGCCGCCGCGGAAGCGCTGCCGCCCGGCACTGCGAAGGCGCCAATGCCGAGCATCGCCGCCAGCGCCAAGGGATAAAACTTGTTCATTAACTTTCTCCATCTAGCCGACAATCCTTTGGACGAACCCACGCGGTCCGGCCTGTCGATCAAACGCCGGGGGGTGGCGAAGGTTCCTGCCATTTCCAGCGCTTCACGGTAAAGTCAGTCCAAGCTGGCCTGTTGCACCCACCATCGCGGAAATGCGGCTGAAAGTTGCCGTGCAGCG
>JBKKDI010000253.1:0-3415 GCA_046708645.1 Aestuariivirga sp. | reverse complement strand
GCTCGGCAATGAACGACCAGGTCACCGCTTCGTTGAAGCCCCGCGACGCGAGCGTGCGCCGCGCCATCAGCATGCGCTTTTGCAAAGTGTTGAGCACTGGCCGGGCGATGGCATGGGCGCGCTCCATGGGCGCCAGCGGAATCGCATCGAGGCCCACGATGCGGCAAACCTCTTCCACCAGATCGGCTTCGCCGTGAACGTCCGGCCGCCAGGAGGGAACTGCGCAAACGAGACCTTCTTCTATCTTGGTCACGCCGAAACCCAGATCGCTGAGGATGCGCTTTTGCTCGGCCACCGGAACATCGATGCCGCCGAGCGATTTCACCCTCGTATCGCGCAATGTGTAGCTTCGCGCCGTATCGGGGACTTTGCCGGCGATGACGGGATGCGAAGCCTCGCCGCCGCACAAGTCGAGGATCAAGCGCGTGACGATTTCAACGCCGGTTTGAGTGAAAGCCGGATCGATGCCGCGTTCGTTCCGGTAGCGCGCATCCGAAACGATGCCGAGCTTGCGGCCCGTTGCGGCGGTTCGCAAGGGATCGAAATAGGCGGCCTCAAGGAAAACACTGGCCGTTGTCTCCGAGCAGCCGGACGCTTCTCCGCCGATCACGCCGGCGATCGCCTCGGGTCCGTGATCGTCGGCGATCACCGTCATGTCGGAGGTGAGCGTGTAGGTTTTGCCATCGAGTGCGGCGATCTCCTCGCCATCCTTGGCATAGCGGGCGCGGATATTGCCCTTGACCTTCGCCGCATCGAACACATGGAGCGGGCGGCCATAAGTGAAGGTGATGTAGTTGCTGAGATCGACGAGAGCCGAGCGGGGCCTGAGCCCGATGGCGGTGAGACGGCGCTTCAGCCACTCCGGCGAAGGGCCGTTTTTCACATTCCTGAAGTAACGACCAACGAATAGGGGACAGGGCGTCGTATCCCCGTCCGGAAAATCGAGTGCCACCTTGATGGGTGAGTCAAATGTTCCTGCAACGGGTTTGGCATCAAGCGGCTTGAGTTTTCCCAGACCCTTGGCCGCGAGATCGCGCGCGATGCCGCGCACGCCCAGCGCATCGGGGCGGTTGGGCGTTACCTTGATGTAAATCATGGGATCATCGAGGCCCAAGGCCTTCACCGCGGGCGTGCCGATGGGCCAATCGCCGTCGAGCTCGATGATGCCGTCATGCTCCTGAGAAATCATGAGCTCGCGTTCCGAGAGCAGCATGCCCTGGCTTTCGTGCCCACGGATCATGCCCTTCTCCAGCATGATGCCGGTGCCGGGAATAAAGCTTCCCGGCAGCGCCACGATGCCCTTCATGCCGGTCTTCGCATTGGGCGCACCGCACACGACCTGAATCACTCCTTGCTCGGTTTCGACCTTGCAGAGCCGGAGCTTGTCGGCATTGGGATGCTTGATCGCCTCTCGCACATGGGCGACCTTGAAGGGTGCGAGCAGCTTGGTCTTGTCCGACACCTCCTCGACTTCGAGGCCCACACCGATCAGGCCGTCGACGATTTCATCTAGAGAGGCATCCGTATCGAGGTGATCCTTGAGCCAGGAGAGGGTGAATTTCATCTGCGGCCTTCCCCTTCCCCCCTCGCGGGGGAAGGTGGATCGCGCCAAAGGCGCGAGACGGATGAGGGGGCTGCTTCAGCAAATCGCGATCCACACCTGCCTTGCGGAACCACCCCCTCATCGGGCGCTTTGCGCCACCTTCCCCCGCGAGGGGGGAAGGGGAAGTTGGAGAGGACGATCATGACAAGCCTCCCGCGAGCGTCGGGACCTGGAGTGCCTTGAAACCATAGTGCCTAAGCCAGCGGAGATCGGCTTCGAAGAAGGCGCGGAGATCGGGGATGCCGTATTTCAGCATGGCGAGGCGATCCAACCCCATGCCGAAGGCGAAGCCTTGATATTTTTCCGGATCGAGTCCGCCTGCCTTGATGACATTGGGATGGACCATGCCGGAGCCGAGGACTTCCAGCCATGAGGAACCCTGGCCGATTTTCACCTGGCCGCTTTCCCACGAGCAGTTAATGTCGACTTCCATGGAAGGCTCGGTGAATGGAAAGTACGAGGCGCGGAAGCGCATCTTGACATCGTCCAGTTCGAAAAAACTCTTGCAGAATTCCGCCAGCACCCATTTGAGATGGCCCAAATGGGTTGTCTCGTCGATGACGAGGCCCTCGATCTGGTTGAACATGGGGGTGTGCGTCATGTCGGAATCGCTGCGGAAGGTGCGTCCGGGTGCAATGATGCGGATCGGCGGCTTCTGGCCCAGCATGGTGCGGATCTGCACCGGGCTCGTATGGGTGCGCAGCAGCATGCGCGAACCATCGGGCTTTTCGTTGAAATAGAATGTATCGTGTTCCTGCCGCGCGGGATGTTCGGGCGGAATGTTGAGTGCGGTGAAATTATGGAAATCGTCCTCGATATGAGGGCCTTCGGCCACGGAGAAACCGAGATCCCCGAAGATCTGCACGACCTCTTCCCAAACCTGCGAAACCGGATGCACCGTGCCCTGCGCTTGCTGGCGCTCCGGCAGCGTTACGTCCATTTTATCGGAGAGAAGGCGGGCTTCGAGGCTTGCGTCCTGCAATGATGCCTTGCGTGCTGCAATCGCGTCCGCCACCTTGTCCTTCAGCAAGTTAAGTGCGGCGCCCGCTTCCTTGCGCTCATCCGGACTCATGCCGCCGAGCGCTTTCATGCGCTCGGAAATCGAGCCCTTCTTGCCGAGCGTGGCAACGCGCAAAACTTCCAGAGCGGCCTCGTCGCCAGCGGTGGCGACCTGGCTTAAAATATCCTGTTCAAGCGATTGCAACCCCATCGGTCTTCTCAAGAGTTATCTCCCTCCCCCTTGCGGCGAGGGGCTAGGGGTGGGGGTCTGGTGGTGACTGCCGGAGCGACCCCCACCCTTAATCCCTGACCTCTAGGGGGAGGGAGATAAAGGATATTGTGATCAATCTCAAATCACCGGTAGTGCCGCCTATTGGGCGGCCTTGGCCTTTTCAACCAGAGCGATGAAGGCCGCGGCATCGTGCACGGCGAGATCGGCCAGAACCTTGCGGTCGACTTCGATCCCGGCCTTGGCCAGCCCGAAGATAAATCGGCCATAGGTCAGGCCCTGTTCACGGGTGGCGGCGTTGATGCGCTGAATCCAAAGGCTGCGGAAATTGCGCTTTTTGTTGCGCCGGTCGCGGTAGCCGTATTGCTCGGCCTTTTCGACGGCCTGGACGGCGACGCGGAAGATGTTCTTGCGGCGGCTGAAATAGCCCTTGGCCTTCTTGATGACCTTCTTGTGGGCCTTGCGGGCGACGGTGCCGCCCTTTGAACGTGGCATGGGTGCTCTCCTTAATCAGCGCGCGTAGGGCATGTGGATCCTGACCAGTCCGGCATCGCCGGGGGACAGGATCGTGGTGCCGCGCTGGT
>JBKKDI010000252.1:0-2783 GCA_046708645.1 Aestuariivirga sp. | reverse complement strand
CCGCAGGACCTCGCCGCCTTTCTCGCCGACAGGTCCGAAGACGCCTACGATCGGGCGGTCGACCGGCTGCTCGCAAGCCCGCGCTATGGAGAACAGTGGGGCCGCCACTGGATGGACATCTGGCGCTACAGCGACTGGGACGGCTACGGCATGGAGATCCGCGAGAGCCAGCGGCACATCTGGCGCTGGCGCGACTGGATCGTCGAGTCGCTGCACGCGGACACCGGTTACGACCGGATGCTCACCGACATGCTGGCAGCGGATGAGCGCGCGCCGGAGGACACGGCAGCGCTGCGGGCCACGGGCTTCCTGGTTAGGAATTACAAGATGCTCTCCCGCGAGCAGTGGCTCGAAGACACCGTCCGGCACACCGGAATGGCCTTCATGGGACTGACGGTTGGATGCGCAAAGTGTCATGACCATATGACCGATCCAATCAAGCAGACGGACTACTTCGCGCTGCGGGCCATCTTCGAGCCGCACCAGGTCCGGCCGGATCACCTGCCCGGCCAGGCGGACACGGCGAAGGACGGCCTTGCGCGGGTCTTCGATGCCGACCTCGCGGTTCAGACGTTTGTTTTCCATCGCGGCGACGAACGCGCGCCTCTCAAAGATCATCCTGTTGGTCCGGGAGTTCCCGCATTTTTAGGCGGAAAGTATCTAGTGGCGCCCGTGACGCTGCCTCCCGCCGCAGTGGCGCCGCAGCGCCGCGAGTCCGTCCGCTGCGACCTCGAAGCGGCTGCGAAGGCCGCCATCGATGCGGCCGCCGCCGAGGACAAGACGCTGGCCGATTTCAAATATCATGCGCTGCGCGCGGTGTTCGCCGTGGAGCGTCTGGAAGATGCAGGAAAGAAGGACACGCCGGAATGGCAGGAGGCGGCGCGAGCAGCGGTCGCGGCGCAACGGGAGGAAGCCCGGGCCGATGCCGCAAGAAAACTTCTCACCGCGACGACAAATCACGACGCGGCGGTGAAAAAGGATGCCGCGTCCGCTGTGGAGCCTGCCAAAAAACTCGAAGAGGCCCGCAAGGCACTCGCAAACGCCGAAGCCGCCTGCAGCCAGCCGCTCACCACTTCGTACAAGCCGCGGGAGTTGCCCGCGCATCCCGCTGAGAGCACGGGCCGGCGGCTGGCACTGGCGCGCTGGCTCACGCGTCCGGAGCATCCTCTGACCGCGCGGGTGGCCGTGAACCATGTGTGGGCGCGGCATTTTGGCGCCGGACTTGTGCCCACGCTGTCGGATTTTGGCAAGGCGGCGCGTCCGCCCGTTCATCCCGCGCTCCTCGACTGGCTGGCATCGGAATTCGTGACGCACGGCTGGAGTATCCGCCACCTCCACAGGCTCATCTGTCTGAGTGCGGCCTATCGCCAATCCAGTGTCCCGGGCAGCGCGGACGCAGCAAAGCAATCTGATCCTGACAATAGGACTCTCTGGCATTTCCCGGACCGCCGTCTGGAAGGGGAGGCGGTGCGTGACAACATTCTTTACCTTACTGGCGGTCTGGCCATAACACGCGGCGGACCCGAACTCGATCCGTCACTTATTTTTACCTCGCCGCGCCGCAGTCTCTACTTCCGTTGCGCCGCGGAGAAGCAGCCGGAATTTCTGCAAATATTCGACGGACCGAGTGTGGTGGAGTGTTATGAGCGCAAACCGAGCGTCATGCCGCAGCAGGCTCTGGCACTGCTGAACAGTGAACTCACTCAGGCCCGTGCCCGCGCCGCTGCTGCGCAGTGCGAGGCTGAGAAAGATGACGCCGCGCTGGTGCGCAGCGCCTTCATTCGCTTTCTCACGCGGGAACCAACCGCCGATGAACTCGGGCACTGCCTCGATTTTCTCAAGCCCGGCACGCCGCGGCTGCGCGAAATGTTTTTCCTCACTCTTCTCAATCACCATGAATTCGTCACCCTCCGCTGACCGCCGCTGCCCGGGCGTCACCCGGCGCTCGTTCCTTGCCGATACCGGAATGGGATTTACCGGCCTTGCGCTTTCAGCGCTGCTCAGCCGCAGTCAGAGCCCGCCGGATCATGCCACATGGGTCCCGCCTAACGGTCATCCGCATTTCCAGCCGCGCGCAAAATCGGTGATCTGGATCTTTCTTTGCGGCGGCCTCAGCCATGTCGAGAGCTTCGACGTGAAGCCGGCACTCAACACTTATGGCGGAAAATCCATCGAGGAGACGCCTGTCGGGGATGCCTTCAAGACCTCGGAGAAGAATATCGTTGGCGGCAATCCCGCGCATGGAAAACGCAAGGTTATCATGCCGCTGCAGACCGGCTACAAAACGTATGGCCAAAGCGGGCTTGTGGTGAGCGACTGGTTTCCGCATGTCGGAAGCTGCGCCGATGATCTGGCGGTGGTGCGTTCGCTCTGGACGAATGACAACGACCACGGCGCTCAACTCACATGGCACACGGGTCGCCACGTGCGGGAAGGGGGACTGCCGACGATCGGTTCCTGGGCTTGTTATGGTCTGGGCACGATGAATGCGAACCTTCCCGAGTATGTCGTGCTCGGCGTGCCGACCGGTGACTGTTGCGGCGGGGCGTGGACCCACGGCGCCGGCTATCTCGGACCCGACCATGCCGGCGTCAGGCTCGGCAGTGATCCCGCGCGTCCGCTGCCGTGGCTCACGTCAGGACCGCTCGGCACGACGCGTGACGAGCAACTTGCCGGCCTCAGTCTGCTGGGAAAGCTCAACACACTTTCCGGGATTGATTACCCTGACGACCGCGATCTCCGCGCGAGGTTGAGAAGCTATGAACTGGCGTTTCAGATGCAAA
>JBKKDI010000251.1:0-3641 GCA_046708645.1 Aestuariivirga sp. | reverse complement strand
GACAAAGCCTGCGGCACCTGTTCGTCGGTGGCTCGCTGTCCTGCCCGGGCAGCGTTGAGAGTGGGATTGTTAAGGTAAGTTTCCGCCAGGGCTTGCGGCAGCGTATCGCCCCGGGCCGCGCCCGGGTGCAGAAACAGCACGGCAGCGCACAGGAGCCAGGGCACACGGCCAACTAGTTTGATTTTCATTTTTCCACTCAATGACTCAACCATCCCGCTCCAATTTAGCTCACCGGCGCTCCGGTGAAACCCTCAAAAACGAAAGAGGCTTTCTTCCTGTCAAAACCTGGCAAAAGTGCAACGGATGCATCGAATGCCGGCCTGGACGTGACCGCCTTGCCATGAACGACCCACAGAGTCGCCTTGGCGACATCCGACTCACCCAGCACCGCGACGATACGGCCGCCTTCGGCCGATTGGGTGATGAGCGATTGTGCCATCTCGCCGATCCGCCCCTCAATGACGATAGCTTCGAAAGGTGCCGCAGATTTCGCTCCTTCGGTCAATGGAGCTTCGACGATGGTGACATTGGCAATAGCGCGCAGATTGTTTCGCGCTAAGGCCGCAAGAGAAGAGTCGCACTCAACGGCAACAACCTCCCTCGCAAGCCGCGCCAGAACGGCGGTGCCATAGCCCGTTGCCGCCCCCACATGCAAAACCTTGTCTGAAGGTTTGATCTCAGCCAGTTGTACCAGGCGGGCAAAGGCCATGGCTTCGATCAGGTAACGCAGGATGGGTCCGCCGTTCAGTGGAATATCTTCATCCATGTAAGCCACTGCCTTGCACGCATCGGGTAGGAAATCCTCGCGGGCAATGGACGCCATGGCATCGATTATCCGCCGGTCGGTGATACCGTTGGGCCGGACTTGCGATTCAACCATGGCCGCGCGGGCTGCAACGAAATTCAACATGCCAGTCCTGTAATTAACGGCGCCTTCTTCTGTTAGCCATTACCTCAACCCAAGTCCACGGACGGGTTGTTTCATGAAAATCCTTCGACTATAAGCCGCGAGTTCTGAGGCCTCGTGGCGGAGTGGTTACGCAGAGGACTGCAAATCCTTGCACCCCGGTTCGATTCCGGGCGAGGCCTCCATTCAATTCGGTTTACCAATCAATGCCTTAGGCATAATCGTCGCGCCGCTCACGTGTTGCAACCGGTGTTGTATTCTGTCCACGTTAATCCCTTGGAATGTTTGGGTGTCCCCTCGCGTGTTGGCGAGTATCTGTGACACGGATGCAACACGAGAGTTCTATTTGTGTTCGAGGGATAAGTCATTGTCGATTGGCAGTGAGTAGTCAGTAGTATGTGCAACCTATATTCCCTCTCGAAAGGCCAGCGCGGCATCGCGGAGATGACCCGCGCCATGCGTGACACCACGGAGCTAGGAGCGGGGCATTCACGAGAAATTTCGCCAATCTCGCTCTATTGTGATCGTGGTGAGCAATTTCCCCTGTATCTTAAGTGACTTGTGACGCCAAGATCGTGCCGATCATACAACGGGCAATCGGTAATGCTTCGATATTTAATGCAAAACCGAAAATATTGCCGGTTTGGGCAGGAGGAATTTGATGAAACTAACCAGGCGTTTGATGATTACGGGGCTTGCTGTTGCCTTATCCGGTCGTGCCTCGTCGTCAGCGGAACCGATCGCTTTTGATGCCGATAGGTTTGCGGTGGCGCAGGCTGCGAACAAGTCCATTCTGTTGCACGTGACGGCTCCGTGGTGCGGCACCTGCAAAGCGCAGAAGCCGATTGTCTCGAATTTGGGCAAGCAGCCAGATTTCGCGGAGTTAGCGATCTTCGAGATTGATTTCGATTCCAGCAAGGACTTGCTGAGAAGCTTCAATGTGCAGAGTCAAAGCACGATGATTGCGTTTAGGGGTAAGACAGAGGTTGGCAGGACGGTGGCCGATACTGATCCCTCTTCGATTGAGGCACTGTTTCGCAAGACGCTATAATGACCCTTGTTCTTGCCTTTCTGGCGGGGGTTCTGTCGCTATTGAACCCCTGTGTGCTTCCGCTTTTGCCAATCGTGGTTGGAACAGCCGTCTCGCATCATAGATTGGGACCAGTGGCGCTCGCGGCGGGCTTGCTGCTATCTTTCATCGGACTGGGACTCTTCATTGCCACTATCGGCTATTCGCTTGGCTTCGATTCTGATTTCTTCGGTACCGTCAGCGCGGTCCTGCTGATAACCTTTGGCCTTGTGCTGTTGATGCCCCCTTTGCAGTCCCGCGTTGCGCTCGCACTCGGACCTACCTCAACCTGGATGGAATCAAGATTGGGCCAGTTCGCGGGGGTTGGGCTTGGTGGACAATTCAGTATCGGAGTGCTGCTCGGTGCTGTTTGGGTACCGTGCTCCGGCCCAACTCTGGGTGCCGCCTCGCTTCTGGCAGCACAGGGACGTGATCTCGGCCAAGTGACATTGACGATGCTGGTGTTCGGTCTCGGTGCCACGCTGCCCCTCCTGATGATTGGACTCTCCTCCCGCAAGCTACTCAGCGGATGGAGAAATAAAATTCTCGTTGCCGGGAACGCTGGTAAAGTGGTTCTCGGTCTAATCTTGTATACAGCGGGCATACTGATACTGACGGGAGCCGAAAAGGCATTGGCCACAAAACTGGTACACATTCTCCCGGAATGGCTCATTAATTTAACAACTCGTTTCTGAAATGCGCCACACATGATCGACGCCCTTACGCTCTTTGGCCTGTTCGCCGTCACAATGATGCTTGTGTGCTATGCGCTGGAAGATCGGAGCACATGGTACGTGCTGGCGTTCGCGGTAGCTTGTGCGCTGGGCTCTATCTACGGGTTCCTGCAAGGCGCTTGGCCTTTCGGAGTTGTGGAGGCGATATGGGCGGTGATCGCGGCGAGACGTTGGCGTCACCGAATTTCAACCTGACGCATTGCCATACTTGGCAGTGCTTGAAATGAAAACCCCGGCACACGTGGCCGGGGTCCTGACGTTAGAGTGCTACGTGATTGAAGATGGTGAAATATAACCATCTTCATTTTTAATATCCTTCATGATTGCACCATCGAGCACCCGCAGATCCTCCACAGGCTGCCGCCCAGCATTTTCGGCCATTTTCTGCCAGTCTGAAGCGAGCCGAAGCCATTGGTCTTTGAGGTCGGGGTGAATCGACTTATCCGCCCGCTGATGGCATTCCACGGAATTGAGGCGATATGTGGCAATACCTTTTGCTGACATGTCGGTTCCTCTCCGGCAAATCATCGTTGCTCTCGACTGTTTCGGAGCTTACTTCAAAGACACGATTCGGTCTAATTCCCCTGGAGGGCAGGAAACCCCTCCAAAGGATTTTGCGCCTCGCAGATTTCAAATTTGGGGCAGAATGCCTAGCGTCGCATCCGCCAAGTCAGCGCCCCAGAACCGAGAGTTGATGTTACAGAAGGGCTGATATTTCTCCAGCGTGCGATAGGCCTGCATTGCCTTTGCCTTCACCAACACGCCCTGCATAGTCGTCGCGCTCTCCGCAAGGCTGGCGACAATCAACGCCTCAAATTGTTCGATAGCCTCATTGCGGGCCTTCTGAGCCTCCGGAAAGCCGGATAGCACCCGGGCGCGTTCACAGGCGCGCTCGTATGCTTTCACCTTGGCAAGACGCCGCTTCCATGAG
>JBKKDI010000250.1:0-4598 GCA_046708645.1 Aestuariivirga sp. | reverse complement strand
GCTGGGCGATGTTCCGGTGCTGGGAACGCTGTTCCGCTCGTCGTCCTTCCAGAAACGCGAATCCGATCTGGTCATTATCGTGACGCCGCGTCTGGCGCGCCCCGTGGGCACCAAGGAACAACTGCACGACCCGCTTCAAAACCCGCTTTCATCGAACGAGCCCGAGTTCTTCCTGCTCGGCAAGCTGGAAGTGGCCAAGAGAGACCTCGACTTCCGTTATCATGGCCTGTACGGCCACATCATCGATCTTCCAAAGGTGAATTATGGCGCTCCTCAAAAGTAAGACCCTGCTGGCATTGACCGGAATGATCGTCCTCGCCGCACCGGCCGCGGCCCAGAACTACGATGCGCTCAGCCGCAGCGATTTCATTTCGCTGTCGGGGGGCGATGCGGCGGCGGCCAACCTGGCGATCCAGACACCAACGCCATGGCCTCCCTATGTCAACAACACGCGCATTCCCGGCAATGGCCAGCGGGGCGCCAACATCATCGATCAGTATCTGCTGGGGCCTGTTGTCCGACCCCCGACGAGCCTCGGCAGCGGCGAAATCACGCCGGCCGGCCAGTAAGCAAATGAGTAACGGAAACCTCCCATGCGCCAAGCATTCTGGACACGGCTGAAAACGGAATATCGCCGCTTCGCCGCCGACACATCGGGCATCAGCCTGATCTATGTCACCATGGCACTCCCGGTTCTGATCGGCTTCGGCCTCCTGGCCATCGACTACGGCCGGCTGACCTCGCTTCACTCCTCCCTGCAAAACGGCGCGGACGCGCTGGCGCTGGCGGGCGCTGGAGAACTGGACCGGCGGCCGGACGCCATCGCCCGCTCCAACCTCGCCATTACCAATCTCATCAATACCAATCAGAGCCTGTTCGGTACTTCTGTCGTGACGATCGACGAGAGCTCCGTAACTTTGCGTTATCTCGACGCTATCCCCCCAAATGACGCCGATCCCATAACCGGACCGGCGTTGGATGTGGCCTTGCCGGCGGACAATGTGAAGGCACGTTTTGTCGAAGTAACTGTCATTCCGCAGAATCTCGATACGATATTTCCGGCCACTTTCCTTGGCGCGGCGACCAACACAGCGCAAGCTTCCGCCACCGCGGTTGCGGGCTTCGATGCGGCGGTGTGCGACTTCACGCCCATGTTCATCTGCAACCCCTATGAAGACAGCGGCAACACCAACATCATGGAGTCCACCGAGCTGTTCAGGCATTTCGACCGGGTGAATTATCCGGATCGTTTTGGCCGCCAGATCAACATGAAGCAGACCGGCGGCACCGGCGCCCAGTATTTTCCCGGTAATTTCGGCTTTTTAGTGCCGCCCGGCGCGCCCAATCCCGGCGCCAGCGTCCTGCGTGAATATGTCGGCATGGCCAACCCGCCCGCCTGTTTCATAGCCAACGGCGTTGAGTTACGCACCGGAAATATTGAATCGATGCGCTTTGGATTCAACACACGTTTCGACATGTATGACGGGCCGATGAACAGCAACCGCAACGATGTGCAGTTCCGCCCCGCGCAAAATGTCCGCAAAGGTGTGGCCAACGACAAGAACAACGGGCAGGGCAGCGCCTGCAACCCGGCTGATGATCCCGACCCAACCACCACCGAATTTTCCAAACTGCGTCAGGACACCTGCTTTGCAACCGACGCTTGCCCGAACATGGGTGGCCGCATGGGTGACGGCGTGTGGGACAAGGCGGGATACTGGACCGAGGCACACAACGGGCAAACCCTTCCGGCGGCAATTTCCGGGCAGTATGTCAGCCGCTATGACGTTTACTTACACGAGCTGGCCGATCTGGCCAACCGCGTACAGGATGATTCAAACGACACGGGTGCAGCCAATGAAGGTGGCGAAATCGGCTATCCGGCCTGTTACAATGGCCCGAGCGGCTCCATCAACAACACGCCCGACCGCCGGATATTTCACGCCGCCGTCCTGAATTGCCAGGCCCTCGATACAAGTTCGACATACGGGCCCATACGGGGCGGCAGCAGCAATCTTCTGCCCGTCGTGGCCTTCGCCAGATTTTTCCTGACCGAGCCCGTCAGCGGCGACAAGACCAATGCGGCTGCCGCCGACGGCGATGTTTGGGCCGAAATGGTGGGAATCGACATGCCGGGCAACCTCAACAGCACGGCGCGCGACATCGTGCAGCTCTACAGATGATGACGGGGATGCGTAACTTCCAGCGCCAGGCCCGGTTGTTTGCCAAGGACAAGCGCGGAACCGCCCTCCTGGAACTGGCGGTCATCCTGCCGGTGCTGTTCACCATCGGCCTCGGCGTCTTCGAATTCGGCAATCTGATTTACAATCTGCACCTGATCAATGTGGGCGTGCGCGATGCCGCGCGTTATGCGGCAGGCCTCCCGCAGGGTTCCGCCGATGCCGCCGCCAAGAATATCGCGCTCAGGGGCGTCGTCAGCGGCGGCACATACCGGGTGTCATGGTGGAACAACGCCAATACGATGATCGCCATCGCCTATCCAACCACACCCAATCCCGTGGTCGGCGGAGCGCAGACTTACCGCGGCCCCGATCCCATCGTGAAAGTAAGGGTAACGGCAAGTGTTCCTTATCAGGCGCTGGGTTTTCTGGGATATTTGAGCCTGGGTTCGATCACGCTCGCTGCATCTCACGAGGAGAGGCACTTTGGCATTCGCTAGGCTAAAAGAATTCGGCAGGGACGAGAGCGGCGCTGCGCTTATCGAGATGACCGTGACGGTGACGATGTTCCTTGTCATTCTCTTCGGCGTGGTGGAATTCAGCCATCTGTTTTACCAGTGGAACGCGGCCACCAAGGCGGTGCAGTTCGGCGCCCGCCTCGCGGCGGTTTCCGATCCCGTTGCGAGCGACTTGAGTTCGCTGACGGGAGTGGGGGGCAGCGTATTGCCCGGCGCCGCCATGCCGGCATTCGATCGCGTGTGCACCTCGGACCACCCCACCGGCGCCACCGGGCAGTGCACAGGCGTTAACAGCTACGATTTCGCCGCCATGCAGACTCTGATTTATGGCCGCGGAAACGGCACTCTCTGCAACGGCACTGGCAATAACATCGGCATGTGCAACCTCTTCCCCAACATCACACCGCAAAACGTCAGAGTCCGGTACCAGAACAACGGCCTCGGCTATGCCGGGCGTCCAAGCGGCTACGTTGCTTACCCCGGAGCTCCCGTGCCGACCATCACCGTCAGCATCAGGAATTTCACCTTCAACTACATCTTCCTCAAAGGCCTCGTGCCCGGCCTCACCGCCGTCAGCATGCCCGGCCTCAATACCACCATCACCGGCGAAGACCTCAGGAAGGTCGGGAGTTAGCGTGTTGCAAATTTTCAAGAGGTCCATGGCCAAGGCCAAACGCATCCCACAGATCGGATTTGTAACCCAGGACGCCAGCATCGGCGCCACGCTGAAGGAGTTCATCTCAAGCCGCGACGGCGTCGACATGCGCCTGATCGAAAGCTCCTCGGTGACCGGCTCCGCAGCGCCCCCTGGGATCAGCGTGTTCGCCTACGACCTCGATGCTGGCAGCGACGCATCGCTCAAGGAATTCGACCGCTTCATGGTTCAGCGGCCCCCGGATATTCCGGTGATCGTCCTCTCGCCCGCCGTCGATGATGAGCTGGTACGCTGGTTCCTCCGGCTCCGCGTCGCCGACTGGCTCAAGACACCGCTCAGTTCCGGCGAACTGATCGCGGCCTGTGGCCGGGTGATCAGCCAGGCCAGCGCCCGGAAGCAGGACGTGAAATGCCTAACCTTCATGGGGGCGCGCGGCGGTGCTGGCGCCACGACGCTTGCCATTCACGCCGCGATGATCCTGTCTTCGCGGACGAACCCGCCCGTCCCCACCTGCCTGATCGATCTCGACCTGAACGCCGGGGCCTGTTCCGATTATCTCGATCTCGCGCCGGGCTGGCAGATCGACGAACTTATCGCCGATCCCGCCCGGCTCGACGCCCACATGCTCGATACCATGATCGTCCGGCATGGGAAGGGTTTCTCGGTGCTTTCGGCCCAAAGCAAGCTGCGCGACGCTATGCCGGTCGCCGAGGAAATCGTCACGCGCGCGCTCGACCTTGCGACGCAGAAATTCCCGAACCTGGTGATCGATCTGCCGCGCCACCCCGAAAGCTGGACCGACAGCGTGCTCCTCGGCTCAAGCCAGGTCTTTGTGGTGACCGAGTTCACTATCCCAGGACTGAAAGCGGCAAAACGCCTGACATCCGACATCGCCGCGCGCTTCGGCGGCGAGGTGACGCCGAAAGTGATCGTCAACAAGTATGGGAAAACCTTTTTCGGAACCGGCCTTTCCATGCACGAGGTCAAGGAAGTTCTCGGCGCCTCTTTCGCCGGCAGCATCGCCGAGGATTCCAAGCTGGTGCGCGAAGCGATCAACCGGGGAATTCCAACAACGGAACTCAAGAAAAGAAACGCCTTGATCACCGGCTTGACCGGGATTCTGGGGCGCGACCCTGAGCTCAAGGGGGCGGCAAGATAATGGCGCTCGGCCGCTTTTCACTCCGGAAGCCCGCGGCAAACCCCGATTTGGCGCTCACCAATGCGGCCGAATCCGCCGCCTTCGCC
>JBKKDI010000249.1:0-3892 GCA_046708645.1 Aestuariivirga sp. | reverse complement strand
CCTCGAAGGCGGGCAGGCTGGCCTCAACCATCTCGACGCTGGCAGTCAGGCTGATCCGAAAATCGCTCGGACGTTCAAATAGCGTTCCCGGCATTACATATACTCCTCGATCGGCCAGAGAGCGGGTAAAGCCGACTGCATCGCCCCTAGGTGCCTTTCCCCAAAGATAAAAAGTGCCAGCCGGCTTGGTCAAATTGTAACCCCATTGAGTCAGGGCGCCATGCATGCGGTCGCGTTTGCGCTGCAAAGCATCAATATCAATGGAAACGGTCTCAAGGTCCGCGACAGCGTATTGCGAAAGCGCGTCGGGAAATGCCCAGCCCTGCGCCACCTGCATAGACACAGCTATATCCTGCAACTCTGCGCGAGCTTCAGCGGGCATCTCGGGGCAAATCGCCAGATAACCCAGGCGCAAACCCGGTGCGAGCAAGACCTTTCCATAGCTGTAGTCGATCAGCGTCCAGGGATAAACTTGGGCGGGACTGGTGAAGGGAACCCCGTCAAAACGGATGCGCCGGTACGGTTCATCGGAAAGTATGAAGATAGGTCGGTCTATCTCAGCCGATTTGCGTTTCAGCATTTCGGCAAGCTCAATCAGACGTTCGCGGGTGTAAACAATCCCAGTTGGATTATGCGGAGTGTTGACTACAACGATCCGAGTGCGCCGTGTTATTGCCCTTTCGATGACTGCGACATCCAAATCGAAGGTCTCTTCGTTCAATGGCACCTTGACCGGCACGGCGTTTCGCGCAAGCAGCATGTTGGCATAGGAAAACCAGCTCGGCACCGGAATGACGCATTCATCTCCAGGGTCCAGAAGCATGGAGAAGGCCACGCCAATGGCCCCGAAAGCACCTGGCGTCATTGCAATATCGTCGGGCGCGAAGGCCAGACCAAGTTCACCCTGAAGCGCCCGAGCAATAACATCGCGCGGTTCTTGTTCATTTGTCTTATAGGCAAACCAATCCACACTCCGTGGTTCGATGTTGAACTTTAAAACGTCCACAAGCCTTTGTAGCGGCATCTCGTGCGGGTTTCCGAATGTCAGATCCGCCTTAACATGCCCTTCGGGCGCACCGGTCTTATAGGTCCGAAAGAAAGTGACGACGGTGCTGTCTTCGTCGGTCACGGAAACGGCACGGTCTGACACAAGCTTCATAGGATTTCCTCTGTGAGCATAGTCGAAAGCGTTCGGGGCCGATTTATCTTTGGCATGATGAAAGGCGCGAAGCTAGCCGCCAGGGTACGCCTCGAAAAAATCCTCGTCAGCATCACCGAGGCTCGTCCACTGACGGCTGCTTGAGGAGCCCCAACGTTCGAGCTCAACGATCCAACGCTCGACAGGCACCTTTCCATTTCGTCTAATGGCCCTTCGGGTTCCTTCGCCCCGATACGCCCCATCGACACGAGTGGAAGCTAAAGCGGACCTGTGAAGGACATCGCCAATCCGACGCGAATGACCCAAAGCGATCATCAGCGCAATCACTCAGGTCGCCTCAGTCGGGTAGTCCGGCTTTCCGTAGTCCCTCAGACCAGCGAGTAAAATCCTCAGGCCGCATCGCTTGCACGCTATCGAGATTCGATAGTTGCAGGCTGGGATCGATCCAACGTACGATACCCCGACAGGTGAACCTAGAAGTTTTAGCAATGGCCAAACATTTGGAGGCTGTCATGTGCGGTATTTTTGCGCTTTTCTCACGCCGCGATCCGATTGCAATAGAGACAATCCAAAGGGCCACTCAACGACTTTCTCACCGGGGTCCTGACGGCCAGCGCCATTGGATCGGCCGAGACCGCCGGATTGCACTTGGTCATGCGCGACTCAGCATCATCGATCTTACGACCGGAGATCAGCCAATAGCGAACGAGGATGAAAGGATACGGATCGTAGCAAATGGCGAATTCTATGGCTACGAGGCCATTCAGCGTGAGCTCGAGCACACGGGTCACCACCTGCGTACTCGTTCTGATAGCGAGATTGCACTGCACCTCTACGAAGACCTCGGCACACAGTGCCTCCATCGGCTGCGGGGCGAATTTGCCTTTGTGATTTGGGATGAGACCAACAGGGTGATGTTTGCGGCCCGCGACCGCTTCGGCATTAAGCCATTGTTCTATGCAATTCACCGGGATACCGTCTACCTAGCCTCCGAAGTTAAAGCCTTGTTTGCGGCTGGCGTTCCGGCTCGATGGGATCCTGAATCTGTCTATCACACCGTTGAGTTCGGCGGACACCAAGTGCGAACATTGTTTGATGGCATCTTCCAGGTGCCTCCCGGCCATTACCTGATTGTGACCGACAAACACGTGCAGCTTAACCAGTATTGGGATTTCAATTACCCAAAGGCCGCGGGGAACGGATCGCAGCGAACCGATTCCGATTACGCAGCCGAATTCCGAGAGGCATTGGAGGACGCGGTCCGCGTCCGCCTGCGCGCTGACGTTCCAGTTGGTTGCTACTTGAGCGGCGGTCTCGACTCATGCTCTGTGCTGGGCCTTGCGGCGAAACATCATCACGAGCCGATCCGCGCTTTCACCCTGACATTCGACCACGCCGATTACGACGAGGAAGCGCAAGCAAAGGAGATGGCGGCACGAGCAAATGCTGAATTTTCGCCTATCCCCATACGACAGGATGATCTGGCGGATCACTTTGCTGATGCGATCGAGCAATCGGAAATTCTGTGCGTCAATGCACACGGTGTTGCCAAATATCTTTTGAGCCGTGCTGTCCGTGACGCCGGTTACAAAGTCGTCATCACCGGAGAAGGGGCTGATGAGATACTTGGCGGTTATGCCCACTTTCGCCGCGACATGGTGCTCTACAATCGGGAGGGCCAAGATGCGAGTGTGGCCGCCGGTCTCTTGGAAGACCTAGAAAAGCACAACCCGGTTTCCCGCGGTCTATTGCTCCCTCATGGGGAAAGTCGGCCACTGGACAATGTCAAGCGCGCGCTCGGATTTGTCCCATCATGGATCGAGACCTTTTCTGCTCGTTCGAACAAGATGCGAGCGGTGTTATCTGGGGATTTTCTTGAAAGGTTCGGCAAGCATCAAAGCTACTTCCCTTTGCTGAGCGAAATCGATATCCCAGGCCAAGTCTCGGGCCGTGATGCTGTACACCAATCGCTTTACCTGTGGGCGAAAACTGTGCTGCCGGGTTACGTCTTGACCATGCTAGGCGATCGCATGGAGATGGCGCACTCAATCGAGGGGCGAGTGCCCTTCCTCGACCACCATGTTGTGGAGCTGGTTCGATCGCAACCCGTAAATCAGAAAATTCGTGGTATGACGGAGAAGTTTGTCCTGCGAGAATCGGTTCGAGATGTCATTACTGACACTATTTACCGCAGACAAAAGCACCCATTTTTAACTCCGCCCGCCGCGTTGAATCCTAAGGGCAAGCTCAATTCCTTTGTGCAAGATACTCTTCGCGGGTCTACTCTTGCCTCAATCCCATATTTTGAACAGGGCAAGGTCGTCGACATCCTCGACAACCTTGAAACGATGGATGAAGGTTCCCGTGTCGCCAATGACCAGGTCGTGATGCTTCTAGCGAGCGCGTGCGTTCTCCATGAACGCTATAGATTAGCAGTCTGACTGGTTGGCAGAATTGTGTCTCATGTCTGGATTTAGTTGTAGGCTGGGACTATCGCCCACTCCAAGTGACCATTTCCGCTGTTGGCCCAAGGCGTCTGATTGCGCGCTCCAGCAATTTGTCCGCAATCACGAGGTCAGCTGACACTGCGCGGACTACGAGCAAGTGACACTGATGACCCAACTCGGACGGAGTAGAGCCTGTTGGCCTGGCTGCCGCCACGTGGTCGAGGTCAATCATTTGGTAGGACGATGGCAGAGCAAAGCCTGACCTGACTTAGGCGGCAGGTCGAAT
>JBKKDI010000248.1:0-2599 GCA_046708645.1 Aestuariivirga sp. | reverse complement strand
GGCCTTCGCGAGCTTTCGCTTGGCAGCTATGTGGCCCCCGGCCAGAAGATTGTCTGGCTGCAGAAAATCGATCCCATTTTCGCGGACTTCACCGTGACCGAGGCAGACTACGGCAGGGTGAAGCCCGGCCTGCCGGTTCAAGCGCGCTTTAACGCCTGGCCAAGCGAAGTCTTCAAAGGCCAGATCGAGACGACGGATCCTCGCGCATCCGGGGAAACCCGCATGATCACCGTCAGGGCGAAGATCGCCAATCCTGATAAAAAGTTGCTGCCGGGCATGTATGCCAATGTGCTGGTGGAGGCCGGTGCTCCCGAACAGGTGGTCACCGTGCCGCAAACGGCGGTCACCTTTTCGCTCTATGGCGATAATGTTTTCGTCGTAGTGCCTGCCACCAAGATCGATCCCAAGGCCAAGCCCGAGGAGCTTGCCATCGAGCGCCGCTTTATCAAGGCGGGTCAAACTCGCGATGGACGCGTGCAGATCGTTAGCGGCGTTAAACTTGGCGAGCAGGTCGTGACCGCTGGTCAGAACAAGATCGACCAGGGCTCCAAGGTGAACGTCAACAATTCGGTGGCGCTGAAGCCCGCCGACAGTTCGATAATTCAGTAAGGCGCGGCGAAAATGCATTTCACCGATATCTTCGTCAAGCGGCCGGTTCTTGCCACGGTCGTGAGCCTGCTGATCCTGTTGGCGGGATTGCAGGCCGCGGTCACGCTGCCGATCCGGCAGTTTCCGGAGGTGTCGGACACCAAGATCGAGATCACCACCTTTTATCCCGGCGCCAATGCCGATCAGATCAAGGGCTTTATCACCACGCCCTTGCAACAGGCGGTAGCTTCGACCGAAGGCGTCGACATGCTGGAGTCGCGCTCTTCGCAGAACGTCTCGCTCATCACGCTCAAGCTCCGGCTCGATGCCGATGGCGACCGGGCGCTTTCCGACGTTCTCTCCAAGGTGAACGAAGTGAAGGGCGTGCTGCCAGAGGAAGCCAACGATCCCGTGGTGAAACGCACGGTGGGCGCCGGTTTTGCGCTCATGTACCTGAGCTTCAAGAGCGAGCAGATGTCCTCGCCGCAGATCAGCGACTATCTCGACCGCGTGGTGCGCCCGCAACTGCAGGCGATCAACGGCGTCGCATCGGCGGAAATTCTCGGCGGCTCGACTTTCGCCATGCGCGTCTGGCTCGATCCCGACAAGATGGCCTCGCTCGAGATAACCCCGCTCGATGTCAGCACGGCACTTGCCGCCAACAACTTCACCACGGCGGCGGGCGAAGTGAAGGCTGCCTTCACGCAAAAAAATATCAACGCCCAGACCTCGCTCGAAACGCCGGAACAGTTCGGCAATCTGGTCGTCGCCACTCGGGGCGATACGGTGATCCGTTTGGGACAGGTGGCGACCGTCGACCTGGGCCCGCAGAATTATGACTCGTCCTCGGCCTTCGACGGTGTGAAAGCCGTGTTCATGGGCATTCAGGCGACACCTGATGCGAACCCCCTGACGGTTATTGCCAATGTGCGCGCCGCCGTGCCGGCCATCCAGGCCGGGTTGCCTCAGGGCCTGGAGTCGAAAATTGCCTATGACGCCACCGAATTCATCAATGCCTCGATCTGGGAGGTGGGCAAGACGCTGATCGAAGCGGCTCTTATCGTCATCGTCGTCATCTTCCTGTTCCTCGGCAATTTCCGCTCGACGTTCATTCCCGTCGTCACCATTCCGCTGTCGCTCATCGGCGTCACGCTAGTGCTGGTGGCGTTCGGATATTCGATCAACTTGCTCACGCTGCTGGCGCTGGTGCTGGCCATTGGCCTGGTGGTGGACGATGCCATTGTCGTGGTTGAAAATATTCACCGCCATATCGAGGACGGCATGACGCCGTTCGACGCGGCAATCCTTGGCGCGCGGGAGATCACCGGGCCGGTGATCGCCATGACCATCACGCTGGCGACTGTCTATGCGCCCATCGGCTTGACCACCGGCCTGACCGGCGCATTGTTCCGCGAATTCGCCTTTACGCTGGCGGGCGCGGTTGTTGTCTCGGGAATCGTAGCACTCACCCTGTCGCCAATGATGGCCTCGCTGCTGCTCAAGCCCCATGAGAAGCAGAGCCGCTTCGGCAGTTTTGTCGAGCGGGTGTTCGGCAGGGCCCAGGGCTTCTATCGCCGCCGCCTTGATGGCACGATCAAGCAGCGTTCGGTGTTCGCCTGGGTCGCGGTGCTCACCGTCGTGCTCTCGGGTGTGCTTTATCAATCGATCAACCGCGAACTGGCGCCGGCGGAAGACCAGGGCGTGCTGTTCGCCTTCGTCAATGCGCCGGAACATACCAACCTTGATTACCTGACGACGTTTACCGACAATTTGACCGAAACATTCCTGAGCGTTCCGGAAAAGCAGAATCTTTTCGCCATCAACGGCTTTCCTAACGCGCACTCGGCTTTCATGGGTCTGATCCTCAAGCCGTGGGGTGATCGGGATCGCTCCGATCTGACCATCATGGGAGAATTGCAGCAGAAATTCGCGTCAGTGGCAGGTGTTACGATCTTTGCAACAGCACCTTCGGCGATCCCGGTGGGTGCGGGCGAGATGCCGATCGAATTCG
>JBKKDI010000247.1:0-24857 GCA_046708645.1 Aestuariivirga sp. | reverse complement strand
AGGTTCACCATGCCGTCAAACCACTGAACCTTGCTCTCGATACCCGTTTGCTCCGTCATCGCGTCAATGGCATTGGGCTCGTCGAGAGTGCCGATGGCGATCTCATAGCTGGAATCGCCGTCCTCGCGCATGTAGAGGGGCGTGCCGCATGCTGCACAAAAACCGCGGTCAACAACCGGCGAAGAGCGGAAGGCGGAAGGCCGCCCGCGTGTCCAGGCAAGATTAACCGCAAGCACCGATACGAGGGCCGCGCCAAAATTGCCGAAGGCCTTCTGGCACATGCGGCAATGGCAGATGCCGGCCTGTCCCAGATTGCCCATGATGCGGTAGCGCACCGCACCGCATTGGCAGCCACCAGCCGAACCCCGATTGCGATTTTCTTCCATTGAAGCGCCATTCCCTCGGCATTTTCTGTAGCACATTTGGCGCAAGGGCCGGAAATGCGCAACCGGTCTCGCTTAAGGGTTTTTTACCGAATGTTGAGCAAGGTGAGGCCTGATTATCCGGTTTAGCGGGGGAAAGATGAATTCGGGACAGCGGCGGGCGGCGACGGCGTGGCCTAAAGTACATATCATCTATTTTATCCTGGCGGCGTTCGATTTGATGGCTGTCGGAGGTGGACTCTATTTAAGCCACAAGCTCAGCAACATCTTCGAGGAAAGCGTCGCCACCAACGACGAATGGAACAAGCGCTTTACCGCCGTCTGGTCGCTCGGCGACCTGGCCTCGGCGGTTACGGCTCCCGGCAGCAATGTTTTCGTATCAAAGAATGCCGCCGTCGAAAGAGCAAATCTCGACCGTGCCGCCAAGATACTGGAAACCCGCATCGAAACGGCGCGAGCCGAAATCGCCGCCAATATTCCCGCCGACTTGGCGGACCGGCCTTTGCGCAGCCTGATCAACATCGATCAAGCCCTTTCCACCCTGGTGGCCAACGGCCGGCGGGCGTTGATGGACTTTGAGCGGGGCGACATGGTGCATGCGGCACAGTCGCTAGCGCTCATGGACAAGGGCTATGCCATGGTAAAAAGCCGCACGAAAAATGCCGCCGAAGCCATTCGCGATCTGCAGGCGGAGTATGGCAACGGCTATCTGGCGCAGGTGAAATCGCTCAAGCGCTTTGAGTTTTTCATCGGCGGCGGCATCCTGTTCATGGTGTGCTGCGTGGTTTTCTACGGGCATTGGGTTGGCAGCCTGATGAAACGCAAGTATCAGGAACTGGAGGGGGCCAACGCGGGCGCGGAAACGGCGCGCGCCGAAGCGGAAGATTTCGCTTCGCAACTGCAGGGCGTCAACCACGATGTTGTGAGGCTCAACCGCGACCTGGAAGACAATCTCAACAAGCTGCGCGACGCCCAGGATGAACTGGTGCGCAGGGGCCGCATGGCGCAACTTGGCCAGCTGACCGCCACGGTTGCCCACGAAATTCGCAATCCTCTGGGAGCGGTCAGGACATCGGCCTATCTTCTGGAGCGCAAAACCAAGGACAAGGGGCTCGGCATCGAGCCGCAGCTCGAGCGGATCACCAACGGAGTGGTGCGCTGCGACAACATCATCACGCAACTTCTCGACTTTGCGCGGAGTTCGGCGCTTACCGTCAAGGACGCGGACTTCGACGGCTGGCTCACCAAGGTGCTCGAAGAGGAAGTGGGCAAACTGCCAAGCGTGGTTACGGTTGAATTCAATCCGGGTATTCCCGGTCTTTTCGTAGCGTTCGACGAGGCGAGACTGCAACGGGCCGTGATCAACCTGCTGGCCAATGCTTCCGAAGCCATGGTGGGGAACGGCAGCGATTCATCGAAATTTGCCTGCGCCAATCCCAAGATCACGGTCACCACGGCGCAGCGCGCGCGCGGGGTCGAAATTGCGGTGAAGGACAACGGCCCCGGCATTTCCGAGGCAAACATGAAAAAGATCATGGAGCCACTGTTCACGACCAAGAACTTTGGGACGGGGCTTGGCCTGCCCGCTATCGAGAAAATCATGGATCTTCACGGCGGCGGGCTGGAAATCACCTCGAAGCCCGGCGAAGGCGCCTGCTTCACCCTCTGGTTGCCGCTCACCCAGGTTAAACAGGATGCCGCATGATGAAAAGGCAGCTTTCAATCCTCGTGGTAGATGACGATGCCGACAACGCCAACTCCATGGGGGAGTTGTTCGAAACCGAAGGCCACAAGGCCACCGTCGTTGATTCAGGGGAAGCGGCGATCGAAGCTTTCCGCCAGACGAAATTCGACGTGGCTTTCATGGATGTGATGATGCCGGGCAAGAACGGCGTTGAAAGTTTCCTGGAAATCCGGAAATTGCGCCCGGCCGCCAAGGTCTACATGATGACGGGCTACAGCGTGGAGCAACTCCTGCAGCAGGCCATGGATCATGGGGCGCTGGGCGTTCTGTCGAAGCCCATCGACATTTCCAAGGTGCTGGCCGTGCTGGCCGAGATTGGGTCCAACGGCATCGTGGTCGTGGCCGAAGACGACCCTGATTTCGGCCGCAGGCTGGAGGAGATGATACGAAACACCGGCCGCGCCTGCCGTCTGGTACACGACAGCGGCGAAGCGCTCGACTACGCGGAAAACCCCAACGTTCTTATCTTCGACCTTAAAGCGCCCCTGATTCAGGGTATGGAGGTCTATTCGCGATTGCGCGCGGCGGGCCGCACCCGGCCCACCATTATCATCACCGGCAGCGGTGCCGAATATCACGACACGCTGGAGGCCATGCGCGACGTGGCCATCACCGGGATCCTCAACAAGCCGTTCGATCCCATGAGCCTGCTTGACCGGCTCGACTATCTTGTAGCCTGACATTCAAGGAGGACGCTTATGACACGGGCCCTGAACATCCTGGTGCTTGACGACGACGCGGAGAACGCAGATTCCCTGGCCGAACTTTTCGCCATGGACGATCACAAGGTGATCGTCGCCTATAGCGGACAGGAAGCGATCGAGGCCTTTAGCCTCAACCGGGTGGATGTGGGTTTTTTCGATGTGATGATGCCGGGCAAGAACGGCGTCGACAGTTTCATCGAGATCAAGCGGGCCCATCCCCAGGCCAAGGTTTATTTCATGACCGGCTACAGCGCCGACGATCTTCTCAAGAAGGCCATCGACAATGGCGCGCTGGGGGTGTTCGACAAACCTATGGACCTGCCGAAAGTGCTCAGCGTCCTGGAAGCGGCGGGGGCTTAGCCCTTCGAGGCTCGCTCCGCTCGCATCTCAGCCGTGAGCCTCGAAGCAAAGGCGCTTCTAATTCATCGCCTTTTGCAAATTGAGATCGACGGCGTCGAGAAAACCTTGCGTCGTTAGCCAGTTCTGATCGGGGCCGATGAGCACGGCGAGGTCTTTCGTCATTTTCCCTTCCTCAATCGTCGCAACCACCACCTTTTCCAGCGTTTCGGAAAACTTCTTGAGAGCGGCGTTGCCGTCGAGCTTGGCGCGGTGCTTGAGGCCGCCGGTCCAGGCGAAGATCGAGGCGGCGGAGTTAGTGGAGGTTTGCTTGCCCTCCTGATGCAAGCGGTAATGGCGGGTCACGGTGCCGTGGGCGGCTTCGGCCTCCACGGTCTTGCCGTCCGGCGTCATCAGCACCGAGGTCATCAGGCCAAGGGAGCCATAGCCTTGCGCCACCAGATCGGACTGCACGTCACCATCGTAATTCTTGCAGGCCCAGACATAGCCGCCGGTCCACTTCATGGCGGAAGCTACCATGTCGTCAATCAGGCGATGCTCATAGGTGATCTTGCGCTTCGCAAACTCCGCCTTGAACTCCGCATCGTAAATCGTCTGGAAGATATCCTTGAAGCGGCCGTCATAGGCCTTGAGAATGGTATTTTTGGTTGAAAGATAGACGGGATAGCCGCGCGAGAGGCCGTAGTTGAGAGACGCTCTGGCGAATTCCTTGATCGAGTCGTCGAGGTTGTACATGGCCAGCGCCACGCCGGCGCCGGGGGCATTGAACACGTCCTTCTCGATCACCTTGCCGTCTTCGCCAACAAACTTGACGGAGAGAGTGCCCGCTGTGGGAAAGGTGAAATCGGTGGCGCGATATTGGTCGCCGAAGGCGTGGCGGCCGATGATGATGGGCTTGGTCCAGCCGGGCACCAGGCGCGGCACGTTTTGACAGATAATCGGTTCACGGAAGATCACGCCGCCGAGTATATTGCGGATCGTTCCGTTGGGGCTCTTCCACATTTGCTTGAGGTTGAATTCTTTGACGCGGGCCTCGTCAGGCGTGATCGTGGCGCATTTCACCCCGACGCCGTACTTTTTAATGGCGTTTGCCGCGTCGACCGTTACCTGATCGGCGGTGCGGTCGCGATTTTCCACGGAGAGATCGTAGTAGTGCAGATCTACATCGAGATAGGGATGAATCAGCTTCTTCTTGATGAGATCCCAAATGATGCGGGTCATCTCATCGCCGTCGAGTTCGACGACCGGGTTTTGGACCTTGATTTTCGCCATTATGGAACGCCCTCTGTATGGGCGGGCCTATAGCAGCCACCTTGCGCGCGGGCAATTCGGACGTCAGAGTGCGGCCACAATGACTCCCATGCGTGTCGTCCTCACCGCTCTTCTTCCCTTCGCCTCCGGATATTTCATGAGCTATCTGCTCAGGGCGGTAAATGCGGTGGTGGCGCCCGATCTGGTGCGTGATGCGGGCCTCTCGCCGGCCGAGCTTGGCCTCTTGACCGCGGCCTATCTTGCGGCCTTTGCCCTTTTTCAATTGCCACTTGGCGTGCTGCTCGACCGCTATGGGCCGCGCAAGGTGCAGACGGGGCTTCTTTGTGTCGCGGTTGCGGGATGCCTTGGGTTCGCATTGGCTCCGGGTTTTGCGGGTCTGTTCGCCGCACGCGCCGTCATTGGGCTTGGGTTCTCGGCCGGGTTGATGGCGAGCTACAAATCTTCCGCAACCTGGGTGCCTATCGAGCGCCGCTCGCTCGCCAATGCGGGGATCATGGCGTTTGGCGCTCTGGGAGTGATCGTGGCGACGGAGCCCACGGAATTCCTGGTGACGCTGGTGGGCTGGCGCCACGCCTTTGTCGTATTCGCCGCGTTCATTCTCGGTGCGGCCGCCCTCATTTTCGCGGTGGCGCCTCGCGCCGATACGGCGGAAAGTTCAGCACCCCTTCGCCGTCAGATTACCGAGATGATGGCGATCGTGGGCATGCCGCTGTTCTGGCGCGTGGCGCCGCTTCTCAGCCTTACGGCGGGAGTGCAGATCGGCATTCAAACCCTGTGGGTGGGTCCATGGTTTCGCGATGTCATGGGGCTGGCCCGCGATGATGTCGCCCGGCATTTGCTGTGGATGGCGGTGGCCTTCATGATCGGCATTCTCTCGGTGGGCGTTGTCGCCGACCGGCTGGGACGCAGGGGAATCGGTCCCATGGGGGTGATGCTGAGATTCAACATCATCTATTTCATCGCGCAAGGGTTGATCGTGTTCCGGGTCGAGTCGCTACTCATGCCCGCATGGCTTGCCGTTGCAGCTTTCGGGCAGGTGGCGATACTGGCCTTCCCGTGGTTTGCCGCCAAGGTTGGCCAGGACCTTGCGGGCCGCTCCAACGCCACGATCAATTTCACCATGTTTGTCTCGGCCTTCGGCGCGCAATATGCCATGGGCCTCATCATCGGATGGTTTCCAGCAACGCTCACGGGTTATGATCCACGCGGTTATAGCTGGGCCATCGGTTTCTTTCTGGTTCTGCAAATTCTGGCTTTCGCATGGTATCTCACGGGCCTTAAGTTCAAGGAAAAGCAGAATGCCTAATCCCGTCATCGCCGAAGTCACGCGCGGCGCCCTTGTCGAAAGCCGACACACGGGAGCCTATGCGGTCGTCGACGGTGAAGGCCGCGTCGTCACCTCCTCGGGAGAGATCGGGCATGGGGTGTTTCCGCGGTCGGCGATCAAGGCCTTTCAATGCTTGCCGGTGATTGAAAGCGGAGCGGCGGATCGTTTTGGCTTTAACGATGAAGAACTGGCGCTCGCCTGTGCTTCGCATAATGGAGAAAGCGAACATGTGCGCGCCGCACGGTCGATGCTGGAGAAAGCCGGCAATACCGAAGATTTATATGAATGCGGCGCCCATTGGCCGATGGAGATCAATACCCAGCACCGGGCCGTGCGCGAGGGGGCGCAGCCCCTTCAGGTGCACAACAATTGTTCGGGCAAGCACGCAGGCATGCTGGCGCTGGCGCGGCAGCTTGGCGCTAGCCCCTCAGGCTATGTCGAACACGATCATCCCGTGCAGCGCGCCGTCGGCAGCGCCATTGGAGCCATCTGCGATTGCGATATCGAAAACGCGGTGTGGGGAATTGACGGCTGTTCGGTTCCGACATGGGCCATCCCCATCCGCAATATGGCACTGGGTTTTGCGCGGCTGGCGGCGCCCAATCATGTGGCGGGCCGGCGCATCATCGGAGCGGCGCGCGCTCATCCTTTTATGGTGGCGGGCACCGACCGGTTCGATACGGAGCTGATGCGGGCGCTGCCGCGCGTCTTCGTCAAGACCGGAGCGGAAGGTGTTTACTGCGGCTGCATTCCTCACGCGGAGCTTGGAATTGCACTCAAATGTGACGACGGAGCCGGTCGCGCTGCCGAGGTTGCGATTGCTTCCGCTCTGGCCCAGCTCGATGTCTGGACGGCGGAGGAAAAACAGATTCTCGTTCGCTTCAGCCGCCGGGAGCTTTCAAACTGGCGCAAGATCGGCGTGGGCGAAGTCCGTGCTATCGGAAACGATCGATCACGGTGATGCCCGCGCCGGTATAACCGTCCATGGCGGCGATGGCGGCTCCGGCTTCATCAACGGCGATGCGTTTGGTGATGAGGCGGGCTGGATCTATGCGGCCGGCCTCCACCATGGCGAGAAGCGCGGGGAAACGCGACGCAGCGATGCCGCGCGTACCCATGATTGAAATCTGGCGCGAATAGACCGTTTCCAGCAACGGGATCGTGGGTTCAGCATGTTCACCCACGGGCATGCCGATCTGAACGTGGCGGCCGAGTTTGCGGAGGCTGCGGATCGAATTGTGAAACGTCTGGGTAATGCCCAGCGCATCGAGCGAGACATGGGCGCCGCCCTCCATCATGGCGCGCGATGTTTCTCCCACATCCGATGTACCGGTGGCGTTAAGCGTGGCGGAGGCGCCGAGCGCCCTGGCCATGGCAAGGGCAGCGTCGTTCACATCGACGGCCAAAACCTGCGCACCCATTGCTGCTCCTATCATCACGGCGGAAAGACCAACGCCGCCGCAACCATGAACCGCGAGCCACTCACCGGGTTGCAACCTGGCGCGATCCACAAGGGCGCGAAACGAGGTGGTGACGCGGCAGCCCATTCCAGCGGTTTCCGCAAAGCCCAGCGCTTCGGGTATGCGTACGAGATTGAAATCGGCGTGGGGCAAGGCGATCAGCTCCGCGAAGGCGCCCCAGGACGAAAACCCCGCCACGTGCTGGCGGTTGCACACGGTTGGATCGCCGCCCAGGCAATCGGGGCATTCGCCACAGGCAAGGATGAAGGGGGCCGTCACCCGTTCGCCTAGTCTCCACCGCGTGCAACGGGGGCCTGTCTCCTCGATCACGCCGGCAAATTCATGCCCCGGCACATGGGGCACCGCCACATCGCGATCGAGGCCCGACCAAGCATGGTGATCGGACCGGCATACGCCGCAGGCCATGACACGAATGACCGCACCATCGGCGGGGCAGACTGGATCGCGCACCTCAGTCACCGCAAGGGGCTGGCGGAAAGTTTCAAACAGGGCAGCTCGCATCAAAGCAACAGTTCGGCCATCTTCGGGCGGCTTTGCACATAGCGCAGGTGAATGGCGGCATAGGTTTCTTCATAGAGACGGTCGACCGCTTCGGGCGCCATGAAGCCCTTCGAGAAATCCGGCGCGACGGGATCGAAGGCAAGTTCCGCAGCGCGCATCATGTGAGCGAGAAGGGCACGCGGGTCCTCGTTGCCGACGGCAATGCGGATGGTGGTGCGCGAAATGCCCGCCTCGGCGAGGGCCGCGTCCGACATTTCCGAATGACTGGTGAGGGCCGGGCACAGCACGACGCTGTTGGTCTGGCCTAAACTCACCTGCAATCCGAAAACCGGTTCAAGGCAATCGAAGAAGGCTTTGAACGCCTCGCGCGGCAGGGCCTTCCCGCCCGGCTTCGGTTCGAAATCGATGGTGAAGAGCGGCGCTGGCAGCCCTAAAAACATGTTGGCCTCGCGCAGCGGCGCATTGGGGTGGCCGGGCACGGCGGAACAGTTCACATTAATGCGGGGATGCGAAGCCAGGGATTGGGCGAAGACAATGGTGGTGATGCATTTCGCCAGCATGCGGAGCTCCAGCGTTCGCATGCCGTTGATCACCTCGTAGGCCTTGTCGGCGTCGAGGAACGCGCCCTTGATGTAGTAGACGTTCCAGAACAGGGTTTCGTCCCATTTAATGGTGCGTGTTTTGCCATCGGGTCCGGCGACCGTGGCACTGCCGCCCTTCGGCAGGAACATGTGCTCGTTGCGGGCGATCACCACGCCAGCCGTGGTGGCGCCATAACCGGCGAGGTCCTTGGTGTAGGAGTGAATGACGAAATCCGGCCGCTCCGCCGGGTCGTCGCGGCGCAGCACGGGGTGGAGAAAGGGCGTTCCCACGGTTGAATCGCAGATGACAGTGAGGCCCGCTTGATGGGCGGCGCGGCTGATGCCGGCTACGTCAAGGACATGACCGTGGGGATTGCAGGGGCTTTCCAGATAGACGTAGATTTTCCGCCCCGCCGCACGTCTCGCGGTTGTGGCGTCTTTCACAATCTTCAACGCGGCGGAGAAATCCTCCACCGTGAAGCCATCGAACCAATGAATGGCGATATCGAGATTGCTGCGCTTGCCATACCAATCGTGCAACAGCTGGTAAACGCCGCCATAGACGTTGCGGCCAGCCAGCACGATATCCTGATAACCAACGAGATGGGCGAGCGTTGAGTCGACCGCGGCCATGCCAGAATTGTAGTTCCAGGCAAAATACTGGTGCGCCAATGGTCCCGCTTCGACATCGACGATGTGGTTGGCCAGGCTGACCGAGGTCGGGTTCAGGAGGCGCGAATAAATTTCATGCAGCAGCTCCTTGCCCTTGAAGGCATCTTCCACCCATTCGACGCAGGCATAGAGATAGGTGGCGGTGCGGGTAATGACGGGAGTCGCTGAAAAGATGGCGGTCACGTTGTCGAAAATGGGATAGGGGCCCCGCGCCGCGTCCGGCCCTTTCTTTGAGGCGAGCGATTGATAGGTGCGGCGCATCGGCGTTTGCAGATTGTCGAGCACCTTGGCGAGCTGGAAACAGGCGAAACGCTTGGCATTGAACCAGGCAATACGATCCTTGCGATCGAGACCCGACAGCGCCTTGATCGTGATCGCAACAAGATCCTGGGCAGCCGTGTTGGCCTCGTAGAGGTGGGCTGTGAGATGGGCCATGGCTTTGCCATGTTCCGTGGCGGGGTCGATGGCGAAGTGGCGCAGTTGTTCTTCCACCAGTTCGGCAACGGTGGTGGCAGTGGTTGAATTGCGCAGCGGGCTTAATTGGGAAATAGCATTGCGGTTGGGCATGGGAGTCTCCTTGCGATAATATATCCGGTAATTGCGGCCATCGCCAAACCTCATGCCGAGGTGCTTGAAATTCCCGGTTTTGACACGGGTCTGCCGCCATGGCAGGGCAGGGCCATGACCGCCGTCTCATCTCCGCTTGACCGACGATCCGCCAACGCCCTCCATCACCGGCCTTTCGTCTTCTACTGGCTCGCGAGTTCCGCTGCATCGTTCGCCGTGCAGATCATGTCGGTGTCTGTGGGCTGGCAGATTTACGATATCACGCGCGACCCGCTCGACCTCGGTTTCGTTGGGCTGGCACAATTTCTGCCGCCGTTGTTGCTGGTGTTGGTGACGGGCCTGGTGGCCGACACGTTCAACCGGCGGCTGGTCATGGGCATCTGTCTGGCCCTCGAAATGGTTTGCGCCATTGCCCTGCTGCTGTTCACGCTTTCCTCGCCCACCGTGGTCTGGCCGGTCTTCATCATATTGGTGGGGCTCGGCCTGGCGCGGGCGTTCTTCAATCCGGCTTCCGATGCGCTGGCGCCCAATCTTCTGCCGAGGGAAGCGATCGCCCATGGCATCTCGCTCAATTCCATGAGCTGGCAGGTCGCCAATATCGTAGGCCCGGTGGCCGGCGGTCTGCTCTACGGCATCGGCGGAACCGTCTCGTATGGCACGGCGGCGGGTCTTGTGGGAGCGGCGATCATCCTTGTTCTGATGATCGGCGCGGTGCCCCAGAAGAACCATGCGCAAGAAACCAGTCTGGCGACACTGTTGGCTGGCTTCAAATTTATCCGCCATGAGAAGATTGTGCTGGGCGCCATCTCGCTCGATCTTTTCGCCGTGCTGCTTGGCGGTGCTGTGGCGTTGATGCCGGTCTATGCCCGGGATATTCTGGAAGTGGGCCCGTGGGGCTTGGGGCTGCTGCGCGCCGCGCCGGGCGTCGGCGCTGTCATCATGGTGTTGTGGCTGACAAATTTTCCGATCCGCGACAACGCGGGCGTCATCCTGTTTCTTTTTGTTGCAGGCTTTGGCTTTTTCACCGTGGTTTTCGGCCTGTCCACCTGGGTGCCGCTGTCGATTGCGGCACTTGCCCTCATGGGCGCCTGCGACATGGTGAGCGTCTATATCCGCGAGACGCTGCTGCAACTGTGGACGCCGGATGAAGTACGTGGCCGGGTGAATGCCGTCAATCGGGTCTTTATCGGTGCTTCGAACGAGCTGGGAGAGTTCCGCGCAGGGGTGGTGGCGGCATGGGTGGGCGCCGTTGCCGCAGTGACCATCGGCGGGGCAGGAACCATGGCGGTCGCCGCCCTGTGGGCGCGCTGGTTCCCGGAGCTGAGGAAGGCGAGAACGCTCGATGGACGGCAGTAAATGAACCTTTCTACGCCGCCTGCCGCATTGCTTCTGAAATCTGCTCGATGTGGCGATGATCGGTGCCGCAACAACCGCCAACCACATTAATATGCGGGTGCAGAGCCCGGATCGCGCCATATTCGAGACCGAATTCGACGGGATTTCCCGCGTCGAGATCGGGTGCTTCATTGAGTTCGGCGTGGCTTTGCTTGGAAGCATTTGCGCGGATGCCGCGGACCCGCTGCATCCAGGCCGTACCCGCCGCCAGTTTGTCACTGAAGTGACTCGGATGGGCGCAATTCACCATGTAGTAGGTTGGAAAGCCACCCGTTGCGGCGTCGGTTTCCTCGATGGCTTCCCGAAGGGTCTGGCCTGTTGGCAGCGCGCCGTCGGTTTCAACGGTGAATGACACGACCACGGGCATAGCCGCCGCTTTCGCGGCCAGTGTTATGCCGATCGCTTCATTGACGTTGGTCATGGTGATGGCGCTTACCATATCGGCCTCAGTCGCGGCAAAGCTGACGATCTGGGCACGGTGGTAGACGGCTGCTTCTCCGGTTTTCATGATGAGGCCGGGGTCATAACCATCGCCACGGGGCCCAAGCACGCCATTGATCACCATGGGGCTGGAGTTTGTCTCCAGCGCATCGCGTAGCCCCACCAGAAAGGCGACCGACTGACGATTGATGTGGTCCAGCTCAGCCTCCGTCAGATTGAGCTTGCCACCCCAGTCGGCGCTGGCCCGCCACGTCGGTGTGTCCAGGATAAAGCCCATCTTCCGTTTGCGCGCTATATCCGCATGACGGACGAAGTAATCGCGCAGCGCTTTGCGGCCTCTGGCATTTTTCAGAAGCTCGAAGGATGCGAAGTGGGGAAGCTCGATTCCCTCATGGAAGATCATCGTCGTCTCCAGCCCGCCGTCGGACAGAAAAACGGTGTTGCCGAGCTGCGGCAGGTTGTTGCGGTATTTCGCCATTTGCATTCTCCATTTGTCAGGGCACGGTGTATCCCTGATTGTGCGGCCCGATCCAGTGGACTGGTGGTTCAGGATTTTCTGGAACGGCATTTTCATTTGAATTCAGATTCTTGGGCGAAATTCCCAACTCGCGGAAGCCGTGCGGGGCTTCGCCGCTGACACGAAACCGTACCTGTGGTACGGTTTCACATGCTGACCAATCCCACCCGGCGCGGCATTGATACCCGCGAACGAATCCTCGCAATCGCCGAAGCTGCGGTGCTGGAGAAGGGATTCGCGGGGACGTCTATCGATGAGCTGATTGCCGCTGCCGGCATTACGAAGAGCGGTTTTTTCTATCATTTCCGGGACAAGAGCGAACTCGCCAAGGCCCTGTTGCAACGGTACATCGACCGCGAAAATGTCCTCTTCGACGAGCTTTTTGGCCGCGCCGACGAATTGCATGAGGATCCGCTGCATGGCTTTCTCGTGGGGCTCAAGATGCTGGCTGAGCTTATGGCGGATTTACCGGCTGGCCATCCCGGATGCATCGTCGCCTCCGTATGCTATCAGGAGCAGCTCTTCAAAAAAGAAGTGCGCGATCTCAACGCGGCGGCCGTGCTTGGCTGGCGCCGCCGCTTTCGCGAGCGCTTCGATCTCATCGCCAGCCGTTATCCCCCGAAAATCGATGTCGATTTCGATGCTCTCGCCGACATGCTCTCCGCCATCGCCGACGGGGGCATTATCCTGTCGCGCGTCCTGAAGGACAAGAGCGCCCTCCCGCAGCAGGTGTTGCTGTACCGCGACTTCGTGCGCGCCATCTTCCTCGGCACGCCACAGCAGTCTTAGGCACGGAAGGCTGGCGTGGGCGCCGCAACTTCGCTATCCCACGGCCATGGCGGGAACGGACAAAACGCGGAATCAGATTTTAGGACCGGCGCCGATCGTGGTGCTGGTGAATCCGCAACTCGGTGAAAACATCGGCACGGCGGCGCGCGCCATGGCGAATTTCGGCCTGCATGAGTTGCGAATCGTAGCGCCCCGCGACGGCTGGCCCAATGAGAAAGCGCTGACCTCCTCCTCTGGCGCTGGCTGGATTATCGAGGGCGCTGCCGTGTTCGATGAGTTTACGTCCGCCCTCAAGGATATGAACTACATCTATGCAACGACGGCGAGACCGCGCGGCATGATCAAGGAAGTGATCACTCCGGAGCAGGCGGGCGGCGATATGCGAAAGCGCATGGGGCGAGGGGAAAAGATTGCGCTGCTGTTCGGACGTGAACGCTGGGGCCTCAACAATGATGAGATTTCGCTGGCCGATGTGATTGTGACGGCACCCGTTAACCCCGCTTTCGCCTCCATCAATATCGCCCAGGCCGTGCTGCTCATGGGCTATGAGTGGTTCAAGGGGGAGGCTCTCACACTGGGCCAGCAGACGCCGGAGCTGCCGGCGCTGAAGGGGCCAGGGCTCCAGACACCAGATACGCGGCTTGCAACCAAGGAGGAGCTGTACGGGTTTTTCGATCATCTCGAGCGCGAACTCGACGCGGCTGGTTTTTTCAAGACCGAAGAGAAAAAGCCGGGCATCATGCGCAATATCCGCAATCTCTATTCGCGCGCCGGACTGACCGAGCAAGAGGTGCGTTCGCTCCGCGGCATGGTCGCCTCACTGAGCCAGGCTCACGCGAGGCGGAAGCAGGCGAAGCCGTGACAACACCGCGAATCCTGCTTTTCGATTCCGGCATGGGCGGGTTGACCGTGGCCCGCGCCGTGGCCGCGCAACTGCCGCATGCCCATCTCATCTATGCGGCCGACAATGCAGGCTTCCCCTATGGCGCGTGGAAGGAAGACGCGCTCACGCTCCGCATCGCCAATGTGGTGGGCGCTCTCATTGCGCGCAGTGACCCACACATCGCCGTCATTGCGTGCAACACGGCGTCTACCATCGCACTCGCCCAGTTGCGCGTTATCTATAAGCTGCCGTTCGTTGGAACGGTTCCGGCGATCAAGCCGGCGGCGGCGCTAAGCAGATCCCGCATCATTGGGGTTCTGGCGACTCCGGGCACGGTTTCGCGCGAATACACACAAGCTCTCATTCGCGCCCACGCCCATCATTGCCATGTGATCCTGCATGGGGCCAAACCGCTTGCGGAAATGGCGGAGCAAAAGTTGAAGGGCCATGGCATCGATCGTGACGTGCTCCGGCAGGAGGTGGCGCCGGTCTTTTGCGAACGCAATGGCCAGCGCACCGACGTCGTGGTGCTGGGCTGCACGCACTATCCCTTGCTAGCCGAGGATATTGCGGCCGTGGCGCCCTGGCCCGTTAGTTATCTCGATCCAGCATCCGCCATTGCACGGCGGACCGCCGATGTTCTCGATGAAACGCCGTTGCATGAGGCTCGTGAAGGAATTCCGCCTCATGGCACGGTGCTGCTCACGTCCGCATGTGGCGCGGCGGAGTCGCTCGTCGCCTACGGAGCTATGGGATTTCGCTCCCATGAATTCCTTGGGATGCCGGTTTGACAGGATCAGAGCCGTGTTCTATAGGCCGCCTCAACCACGGGGCCGCTCGCGCGTGCCCCGTGTTTGCTTGCCCGTGGGCCTTTGGCCCTGTCGGCCGGGAAACCGGCGTTGAGGAGTGTGGGTTCCAACATAATAAATATTGGAGACCGTAAATGACAAAGCGTCTGACCGCCAAGCACAAGATCGATCGCCGCATGGGCGAAAATATCTGGGGCCGCCCCAAGAGCCCGGTGAACAAGCGCGAATACGGCCCCGGCCAGCATGGCCAGCGCCGCAAGGGCAAGCTCTCGGATTTCGGGGTTCAGCTGAAAGCCAAGCAGAAGCTTAAGGGATATTACGCGAATATTTCCGAGCGCCAGTTCCGCAGCGTTTATGAAGAAGCCTCGCGCATGACGGGCGACTCATCGGAGCACCTCATCGGCCTGTTGGAGCGCCGCCTGGACGCCATCATCTATCGCGCCAAGTTCGTGCCCACCATGTTTGCCGCGCGGCAGTTCGTTAGCCACGGCCATGTGAAGGTGAACGGCCGGCGCGTCACCATTCCGTCCATGCGCATCAAGGCAGGCGACCAGCTTGAGCTGACGCCCAAGGCCAAGGAACTGGCCGTGGTGCTTGAAGCCACCCAGCTTGCCGAGCGCGATGTTCCCGATTACGTGCAGGTGAGCCACACGGCGATGACGGCGAAGCTCGTGCGCGTGCCGTCGCTTACCGATGTGCCGTACCCTGTGCAGATGGAACCGCACTTCGTCGTCGAATATTATTCGCGGTAAGGCAAGGCGCCCTCATCCGGCCTTCGGCCACCTTCTCCCATCCTGCGGACGGGAGAAGGCACAGTTCTGTAGGGTCTACTTCAATGCAGGCGCCACTCGTAGCCGACGTGGCGAAGCTCGCGGGGGCCGACAATGCCGGTGTGCGCGACACGCACCGAGGCCAGGGGGCCATCCAGGTTTTTTGACCAGAAATCCAGAAATTTTATGAGACGTGGAAATTTGGGAGCAGTGTCGTAATCCTGCCAAACGTAGGTCTGCAGAATGCCGCGGAAGTCGGGGAGGTGGTACATGATTTCGGCGGTCGTCAGACTCCAGCCGCGCAACTGACGTTCAAAATCCCGATCGGCCATCGCATGCTCCTTATGACGATAACGAATCCTCCAATGGCTAACGTACATATTGTGCGACGAGTTCCTCAAGGGATTATTAATGCGCGCCGTGGCAGCCGGGCAGCCCGACTGCTATTAAAGCCGGAACATGTCCGCGGCTTTGGCATCGGCAAGCGCAAAGCAACCGGAAATCGTGGGACTGATGGGAAGCTCACGGTAAGCGCCGATGGCGCCTTGCTGCTTCAACCGCCCGGCAAGGCCGGCACGGTCGCCGGCGACGATCCAGATAAAGCCGAAGGCGGTGGGGCGCACCGGGCGTGCATCGGCGCGGGTAAGCCGCGCAAAAATATCGTCTTCGGCGGTGCCGGGATCAAACACGGCCAGCATCGTTCCTGATGCCTCCGGCGGAAGCGCTGCTTGGCGCATGAGAACCGCCATCACCGCAAGCCAGACCACGATCACTGAAACGAAAAGCGCTGCGGCAAGCCGATGGCCGGACCAGCGCATGATTTAAGCTCTGGCGAATTGCGCGGCGCGCTGCTCGCGGATCGGCAGATGCACGATGGCCGCGAACACGCCGAGCGCCACGCCCATCCACCACACCGGATCGTATGATCCGAATTGATCATAGAGCCTGCCGCCCAGCCACACGCCGAAGAACGAACCTATCTGATGGCTGAGGAACACGAAACCATAGAGCGTCGCCATGTAGCGCGTGCCGAACATGACCGTTACCAGACCCATGGTAAGCGGAACGGTTGAAAGCCACAGCAGACCCATGGTGGCCGTGAAAAAGAAAGTCGATGTGGCGGTGACCGGCAGCAGAATGAAGGCCGCTATTCCAACGGAGCGCAGAATGTAGATGAGGCTGAGGGGCACACGCTTCTGATACTTGCCACCGATGATGCCGGAGACATAGGAGCCCACGACGTTGAACAAACCGATTGCCCCCATGGCGAGCCCGGCCATTTCCTTGCTGATGCCGTGCTCAGCCAGATAGGGTGGCAGGTGCACCGTGATGAATGCGAGTTGGAAGCCGCAGACGAAGAAGCCTGACACCAGCAATATGTAGGACCGGTGGCCGAAGGCTTGAGTAATGGCGGAACGCAGGGTGATGTCAGCCTCGCCAGCCAAGGCTTTGCTGCCGGATGTGTTCTGCACCAGCAGCGGCACGGCGAAGAGCACGATCAAGAGCGTGGATGCGGCAAGGACCAGGAGGGCAATGTACCAGCCATAGGCGGAGATCAGCGCCCCACCCAGCGGCGCGAAGACGAACTGGCCCATGGAACCCGATGCCGTTGCGATGCCGAATGCCCATGATCGCTTTTCCGGCGGCATCATGCGGCCGAGTGCGGCCATGACGATGCCGAATGAGGACATGGCGATGCCGATGCCCACAATGATGCCGCCGCCGATGGAGAACAGAAGCGGCGCTTCGGATATCGCCATGATGACTGTGCCGATGGCATAGAGCACAGCACCCACCATGAGTACGCGGGCGGCTCCATACCGGTCGGCCAGGGCGCCAGCAAAAGGCGTTGCCACGCCCCACAGCAGATTTTGCAGCGCCAAGGCGAAGCTGAAGGTTTCGCGCGGCCATTCGTGCGCTGCGGAAATGGGTCCGGTGAACAGGCCAAAACTCGAACGCACGCCGAAATTCACCATGGCTACAAGGCAACCGGCCACGATGATGACGACAGGCGCAAAATACCAACGGGTGTGGGGGGAAACGGCGACCATTGGTGTCACCCTAGTTCATCTCTCCGGCTGTTCCAATTGCGTTCCGCGCATACGTGGGCCGAATTGGACGAGGGCCACTCCCAGAAGAATCAGTCCACCGCCGATGAGCGTCGCGGATGTGATCGCTTCACCGAGAATGAGCGCGCCCGCGACGACGCCGATGACCGGCATGAAATAGAAAAAAGCCCCGGACGTTGCCGCGGGCAGCCGGGAGGCGCCATAGTTCCACGTGATGGAGCTGATGAACGTCGAGAGAATGACCACATAGGCCATGTCGAACCAGTTGCGCGGGCTCATCGCGGCGACGGTGGCAATGGCCGCAGGCCGCGCGAGCAAAGCGAGCATCACCACGGTAGAGAGCGACGTTGCAATGGCGGCGATGCTGTAAGAGCCATATTTCTGAATTAGCGGCTTGCTGGCGACGACATAGATGGAAAACGCTACCACGCTCAGGAATACCAGGACGCAACCGCGAAGAAAGTCTTGGCCGCCACTGGCGAAGCCCAGGTCGCCCCATACCAGCAATATCGTTCCGGCGAATGCGATGGCCAGTCCCAACATGGTTTCGACGGAAAGTTTTTCCCGGGCGATCATGGCGGCGAGCAGCGCGATCAACAGCGGTTCAGTGCCAAAGATCAGGCTGCCGACGCCCGCCGACACCAGTTCAAAGCCGAAGGCGGCGCCGAGATTATATCCGGCCAGGCCGATGATGGAGATGACAAGCAGCCTTGGCCAATCGCGCCGCTCGATTCGCCAGCCCCCCATCATCGCGAGCCCCGCAAGATAGGCAATGGTGACCAGCGCATAACGAATCGTCAGATGATTAGCGGGACCAAGCTCGACGGAGAGCGTGCGGATGAAAACCGGCCCCACGCCCCATACGGCTACGGTGAAAAGAAGTGCGAGGAGGGCGCGGCCATCCATGTCGCCTTGTCCCGGTGCGAAATCAGGCGATGCCCTTGTCGGCCAGCATCTGCTTTAGCTCACCGGACTGGAACATCTCCATCACGATGTCGCTGCCGCCGACGAATTCGCCCTTCACATAGAGCTGCGGAATGGTCGGCCAGTTGGTGTACTCTTTGATGCCCTGGCGGAGATCGTTCGAGTCGAGCACGTTGACGCCCTTGAACGCGATGCCGAGGTGATTGAGGATCTGGGTGGTTCGCCCCGAGAAGCCGCACATGGGGGCTTCCGGCGTGCCTTTCATGAACAGCACCACATCGTTGCTCTTCACTTCGTTGTCGATCCATTTGACGATATCGGTCATGTTCGGTCCTCTGGAATGCTGGTTTGCAGCGCTAGGGCATGGAGTTCGCCTCCCATGCGCCCCTTCAATGCGGTGTAGACCATCTGGTGCTGCTGGATGCGGGATTTGCCCCTGAAGGCGGTGGAGACGACATTGGCGGCGTAGTGGTCGCCGTCGCCGGCCAGGTCGCGGATGTCGACCACCGCATCGGGCAGGGCTTCCTTGATGAAGCGTTCGATGTCGGCGGCGCTCATGGCCATGGGTGGTGCCTTCCAATTTGCGTCAGAGATAATCGTTGCCAGCTTGAATTGCCAGTGGCGAGTTGACAGGCTTAGCGGCCCGGCAAAACCAGGATTGAAGATTTCCGGGGTGTTCAAAGGCGAAACTTAGGGCGGCGCTCTCTGGTGCTGGATCCTTCGAGACGCATCGCGTGGCGATGTGGACCTCAGGAGGAAAGAAGGTGGGGGGGAAGTTCCCGCCCCGGCTTCAAGCCTGCATATGCATAAAAAAGGTAGATTTAGGATGGTGTGGCCCGAAGCCAGTTCATGGAACGCAGCGGTTTTGGCCTTGGCTTCGCTCTTGCAGAGCCCCAGATCGCACGGTTTCCGATGTTTGCCGCTGAGTTTGTTTAGGCATTCAAGGCGCTTGGGTCGTAATGCCCAAGGGTCTAGGCCGAGGCTCCCGGAAAATGGGCGCGCGTTATTTCCCTCATCCTGCAGGCGCTGCACACGGTTCCGGCAATTACGAGACGCTGTCGACATTGTCCCCTCCTTTCCAGAACCGTCACCGAGGAAGATAAACCCATAGTAGGAACGAGTCAAGAGGGGTAGGAAAATAAATCTTGCGGGAGCCTGCGGCTTTCCCTTCCCCCCTCGCGGGGGAGGTGGCGCGGTACGCGCCGGATGAGAGGGGTGGTTCAGCGGGCTAGGTGCCTGAAGACAGGACTCGCTGAAGCAGCCCTCTCATCCGTCTCGCGGCCCAAGTGCCGCGATCCACCTTCCCCCGCGAGGGGGGAAGGGAAAAAGTTCCGCAAACTTCCCAACCCTCTCTACGTCCTTCAGATCTCTCCCGTCATATAGGCCGGAAACCAGCCCTCATGGGCGGCGCGAAGCTCTGCCAGTGATATGGAGACTGCGCCTTCGACAGTCAGCGTGGGCTCGGCGGTGACGGCGCCAATTTGGACAGCACCTTCCGAGATGATTGCCGCGGCCTCGGCGGTCTTGCAGGTGAGGATGTAGCGGGCCTGGTCTTCGCCGAAAAGTTCGGCGTGATTCATGGCGGAAAGTTTTGCGCCGAGGATTCCGGCAAGCGCCATCTCGACAACAGCCGTTATCAGGCCGCCATCGGAAATGTCATGTACTGCGGTTACGTGGCCGGAATGAATAAGGTTACGAACCAGATCGCCATTGTACTTTTCCCGAGCCAGATCGACGGGCGGCGGCGCGCCTTCCTCGCGGCCCAAAATTTCGCGTAGATAAATTGATTGGCCAAGATGGCTGCCGCGACCGCCGATGAGGAGGATGGCATCCTTGGCATGCTTGAACGCCAGCGTGGTCATTTTCGAGAGATCGGGCAGGAGGCCGACGCCGCCGACGGCGGGCGTAGGCAGGATGGCTTGCCCGTTGGTCTCGTTGTAAAGTGAGACGTTGCCGGAGACGACGGGGAAATCGAGGGCGCGGCAGGCTTCGCCGATGCCTCGGATGGCCATGACCAACTGCCCCATAATCTCTGGACGCTCGGGATTGCCGAAGTTAAGGTTGTCAGTGATGGCGATGGGCGAAGCCCCCACGCAGGTAAGATTGCGCCAGCATTCGGCCACTGCCTGTTTGCCGCCTTCGTAGGGGTCGGCTTCAACGTAGCGCGGCGTTACATCGGTTGTGATCGCGATGGCCTTGCTGCCTTTGATGCGGACCACGCCCGCATCGCCACCCGGGATCTGCGCGCTATTGGATTGGATCAGATGATCATACTGCTCCCACACCCAGCGCCTTGAGCACATGTCAGGCGAGCCTACGATCTTGAGGATCGCTGCCTTGAAATCATCGGGCGCGGGAACATCGTTCAGAACCGGCAATTTCTTCGGCTCAATCCAGGGGCGATCGTACTCAGGCGCTTCATCGCCCATCTGCTTGATCGGCAGATCGGCTTTCACTTCGCCCTTGTGCTTGACGACGAAGCGCAGGGTATCGGTGGTCTTGCCCACAATGGCGAAGTCGAGACCCCATTTGTGGAAGATGGCTTCCGCCTGTTTCTCCAACTCCGGCCGCAGCACCATGAGCATGCGCTCCTGTGACTCCGAAAGCATCATCTCATAGGCGGTCATGTGCTCTTCGCGGCATGGCACATGATCGAGATTAAGTTCGATGCCGAGGCCGCCCTTGGCCCCCATCTCGACGGCCGATGAGGTGAGGCCTGCCGCCCCCATATCTTGAATAGCGATGACCGCGCCGCTCGCCATCAATTCGAGGCAGGCTTCCAGCAGGCATTTTTCGGTGAAGGGATCGCCTACCTGAACTGTCGGGCGTTTTTCATCGGCGTCACCGGCGAATTCAGCCGATGCCATGGTGGCGCCGTGAATGCCGTCGCGGCCCGTCTTGGCGCCAAGATAGACGACGGGAAGGCCGACACCTCTCGCCTTGGAATAGAAAATCTTGTCCGCATCGGCGAGACCCACAGCCATGGCATTGACGAGAATGTTGCCATTGTAGCGCGCGTGGAAATTCACTTCGCCGCCAAGCGTCGGCACACCGAAGGAATTGCCGTAACCGCCGATGCCAGCCACCACGCCCGACACGAGATGCCGCGTCTTGGGATGATCAGGCGCGCCGAAGCGCAGTGCATTGAGACATGCGATGGGCCTTGCCCCCATGGTGAACACGTCACGCAAGATGCCGCCGACGCCTGTGGCGGCACCCTGGTAAGGCTCGATGAAGGAAGGGTGGTTGTGGCTTTCCATTTTGAAAACGATGGTCTGCCCGTCGCCGATGTCGATGACGCCGGCATTTTCGCCTGGCCCCTGGATGACTTTCGGCCCGGTGGTGGGGAGAGTCTTGAGCCACTTCTTCGAGGATTTATAGGAGCAGTGCTCGTTCCACATGGCGGAACAAATGCCGAGCTCGGTGAGGCTCGGCTCGCGCCCCAGGAGCTTGACGAAGCGCTCGTATTCCTCGGGCTTCAGGCCGTGCTGTTTTACCAGATCGGGGGTGATTTTGGGGGCGCGCGTGCTGCTCATGGCGGGCTTGCGTTTAGCGGCGGGTCCGGGGATTCACAATGGCGGAATGTTCGCTATCTCTGTCCGGCGGCAATGGGCAATCCGAGGCCGATCAGCAAAGTGCCAGTAATGGCTTCGATCGTGCGGCGGAGAGATCCTTCGGTAGTTCTAACCCACCCACAAGCACCAGATTGCAAGGAGGGGGTCTTTCTCCGTCGCCATGGCGTGGAGGACGTTGGGTTCGTTATACACGAGACCGCCGGGGTTGGGGCAATACCAATCCTGGCTCTGTTTCCACCATGCCCCGCCGGCGAGGGAGACATAGATTTCCTCCGGCGGATGTTGATGGTCGGGATAGCGTACGCGAGGCGCCATCAGGCTGATGCCGATTAGCACATCATCGCGCGTCTCAAGTCCTTGCGGGCCGGCGACCAGCGCATTGGCGTGGCCATCGAAGAAGTCCGGTGATTCGTTCTCAGCGCCCTTGCGGCGGCGCCAAACCAGGGCGGGTGCAAGTTTCGCAAGGGATACCGCGAGGTTTGGGATAGGCGAGGGGCCCTTTGCCGCGAGTCTCAACGCACCGTCGAGTTCACGGCACACGGGAAGGCTTTCCGGCTCCGCATCGCTTCTGGGTCCCGTGCGCTCACGCAGGGCGGTGAAAATGCGACTGGCGGCAGGCCTCACACCCTCTAGGGAATCGGCGCGCAGCCTGATCGCTTCTTCGGTGAGGTCGAGAAATTGCTGCAGTGTGAGATCGCGACCGGTCATCGGCCTCAGTTGGTTATGGTGATCCGCGTCGAACGCAGGCCGTGCTTTTGCACGAGATAATAAAGCCTGGCCGCGTGCTGGGGCGCAAGGCGGATACAGCCGTGGGAGGCGGGACGGCCCAAACTGCGGACATAACCCGTGCCATGGATGGCATAACCGCCGAGGAAAAAGATCGAATTCGGCATCGGCGAATTATCGTATTTGCGCGAGTAGTGCATCTTCTTCAGCAGGAAGGGCCGGTAACTGCCGCGCGGCGTGTGGTAACCGCGCCGCGCTGTCGAGACGCGCCAGCGGCCATGGGGCCAACCATTGACATGGACCATCATCGATTGGCCTGAAATATCGATTCTGACATTGACGGCCGGACTGGCTCCGGCGGGCAGTGCAGCTAGGATGATAAAAAGAAAAACCGCAATGAGCCGCTTCATCTTTGTTCCACCCTGAGAGTGCAACTGTCATTCCTGATCGAAAAGAAATTCGCGCCCAAGCTTCACCCGGGGTGCGCCGTCGTAGGCGATGATATCCGCTGTTGCATAAGTCTCGGTTAACGTCGCCGGTAAAAAACTACCGGTTCCCACCACATCGAGCGGTGCGCGCGCCGCTCCCATGACCTGGCATTTTTGCGGGTCGAAGCCCGAAGAGCCGACGATCATCGCTTCCTTGAAACCCGCCCTATCGAGGGCGCGCCGCACGTGGATGGTGGCGGCCACCGAAACGCCCTTGCCGAACAGGATGCGGCGCACCTTGTCGACCAGGATGTTGCCGGGATCGAGTTGGAAGGCCCGGCCGCCCAGCACGTGTTCGACGATATTGTATTCTCCCTGCACGCCCAGCCAGTGACCGACGGTTTCGACGGATTTCTCGTAGTCGAGCCCTTCGGCGAATCGCCCGCCATGGGTATCGAGGCGGATGCCGAAGGTCTTGCCTTTTTTCTGAAGCTGGGCTTCTTCGTAAAACCAGCGGGCGCAACGGAGGGAATCCGTCACTTCCTCGCCGGTGTAATCGACAAGTGCTATCAGAGTCCGGGCCTCGGGAATCGTTTCGGCAAAAAGCTTCGTGGCTTTCAGCACGTCACCGCCCGTATAGCCTACAAGGGCGTGGGGCATGGTGCCCATGCCGCCAGGCGAATCGAAGAACGGCGCCGTCAGATCCTGCGATGAACCGATGAAGCCCTTGACGGCGGGATCGGCTTTCTTCGCCGCCATGCTGCCGACCGCCGCGCCATAGGCCGCGAGAATATTCATCTCAGCGCCGCTGGCGTGCCTTGCATGCATGTCCATGAAGCCGGCGTTCGGCATGGCGCGGCACATTTCATAGGCGTTGTTGGCGGCCACGCAGGGAATGCCGATTTTCTGCAATAACAGGGTTTCGATTTCGATGAGCTTCGCCATGGAGCCGGTGACTTCAAGCATCTTGCTCTCGGAGGGTACGATTTGGCCTTCCTCGTAGAAGCGCCGGGTTTTGACATCGGGCACGAAGCGGCGCACCAGCCGTATCGCCGGTTCAAGGGCGGCCACCACGCGCCGCCGCATGAACACGGCGAACGTCACCTCGGAATCGCCATGGGCCGCGACGATGCGCCGTGTGTTGGTGAAATACTTGTCGGTTTGCGCGGCGATCGGCCCCGCCGCCAGGGCAATGTCCACCAGCCGGTCGAGGATGCTGCCGGTTTCCGTGGAGGGTGGTGCCGCCTTGTCCATCATGGTCCGCAATTCACCTGAAAGGCGGCTTCACGTCAAATACCGCTCAAGGATTCGACCAGCGCCTCGGCGCCCGCCTGCAAAAGATCAACGTCGATTCCCGCCGCCAGGAAACCATAGCCAAGCTTCAAATAGGCGCGGATGACTCCGGGTTCGCCGGCGAAGGCTCCCGCCACGATATTGTTCGACCTGGCAGCCGCAGCGATGCGCTTCATGGCCTTAATCGCCGCAGGGCCGGTCTTATCGATAGCGGCACCTTCCGACAGGGCGATCGACAGGTCGCTTGGCCCCACAAACAGACCGTCGAGGCCCGGGGTGGCGGCTATCTCCTCCACATGGTCAAGGGCGGCCGCTGTCTCGATCATGGCGAAGACCATGGTCACACGATTGACCTCCGCCAGATATTCCCCGGACTGGAGGCCCGAGGCTTGCGCCGCCGTATAGCCGCCCCAGCTTCGCCCGCCAATTGGCGGAAACTTCGCCGCCCTCACCAGGGCTTCAGCCTCGGCGTGACTATTAATCATGGGGGCGATCACTGCCGCGGCTCCCGCATCAAACGCCTGGCCCACAAGCCCTGGATCGTTCCACCGGCACCGGACAATCGCCGGCCGCCCGGCGCCGTTGATCGCCGCTATCATTGCCACGGCATCGGAAAAGCCGATCATGCCATGCTGCATGTCGAGGCATA
>JBKKDI010000246.1:0-9494 GCA_046708645.1 Aestuariivirga sp. | reverse complement strand
TCCTGCAAATTCTCGCCATAGGGCGCAAAGCCGAAGGTCACATCGCCGGGAAGTTCCTTGATCGCCTTCTGGGTCAGTCTCGTGTTCAGCCCCATGCCGCCAAGGACGATGGCGATCTTGGGCCGGTCAGAGTTGGTGACGCCCATAGGTGTTATTTGGGCATAGACGTCGAAAGGTTTTTTGCCGTTCGATGAAATGCGCGGCAGGGGGCCTTCGTCGGTTGGCTCCGTCACCGCCGCAATGGGCGCGGGCTTGAGCGGGCGGCGGGCCGAAACGACGATGGTCGCTTCTTCCGGCTGAATTTCCGCGAGCTGTTCTCCGCTGGTGACAGATTCCATCCCGGCCTGATCGTTCACGCCGGCGGGTTCAATGGAGGCTGTCTGGACGTCCTCCACCGGCGGCACCGCCACCGTGATGACCGGTTCGCCCGCCAATTCGTGGGGAATGCCGGCCAGCCAGACGCCTCCGCCGAGATAACCCGCTGCCACCGTTAGACAGGCAATAACGAGCGCGCTCGGGCGTTTGGCCCAAAGCCGCTCTGCCATGCTTCGCTTGCGGAGCGGTTGCCGCAGTTCGTCACGGGGCATAGACGCCTTACCTCTTCGATTCTCTAAGATCAGATTTGCGCGGCAAGCGTTAAGGCTCTGTTAACTATAAGAGCATCGAGCACACTGGAATTACCTTACTCCCGTCATGCCAGCGAAAGCTGGCATCCCGCTTCGCCTTGAAACTCGACACCTGCCCAGACGAAAGCGGGATTCCGGCTTTCGCCGGAATGACGCGATGAGGGTGAATGAGTTGTCCGGCGGATTTCGAACTTGCAGGCACGCTTTTCCCAAGCAAGGACGAGGCGCACCGTACACCGCTTCATCGTTAACCGGACAGCAGTGGGCTTAACCCGGTCACCTCTTGAGCCGCCGAAAAAGATGCCCGCAGCAAGTGCGGGCATGATGAAAGGGGAGATGCCTAACCTCAAATCGCCAGGGTTTGGGTCTTGCAATCCTCTATGGCCGAAGTCGTTTCCTTCGGCTTGACATTGGTCACGACCTTGACGCCGTGCAGCAGATCGATGGCGGCCTTGAGCTGCAAGTCCTTCGTTCGGTCTTCGGGGATATAGGCCGAGGAGCCGCCGCCCTCATCGCCGCCGGTTTCGTTGGTCAAGTGGCCGCGGAGGCTCGCTTCGCCTTCCGTTGAAACATTCTTGCCTTGCAGTTCCGGCGGCAACTCTTGCTCGATCACGATATCGGCGTCGATGCCCTTGGCCTGGATCGAGCGCCCGGCGGGGGTGTAGTAGCGCGCCGTCGTCAGGCGAATAGCGCCCTGGCCCGGCAGCGGAATGATGGTCTGCACCGAGCCCTTGCCGAAGCTCCGCGTACCGATGAGGGTGGCCCGCTTCTGGTCCTGCAAGGCGCCGGCGACGATTTCCGAAGCCGATGCCGAGCCGCCATTGATCAGTACGACGATGGGCTTGCCCTTGGCGAGGTCGCCCTTCTGGGCGGCAAAGCGCTGGGCCTCGTCAGCGTGGCGGCCCCGTGTCGAGACAACTTCGCCCTGGTCGAGGAAGCTGTCGGAAACCGAGATTGCCATGTCGAGTAGGCCACCCGGATCGTTGCGGAGATCGATGATATAACCTTTGGCCTTGTCGCCGAGCTTTCTCTGGAATTCGGCCATGGCCTTTTCCAGGCCCTCCTGTGTTTGCTCGGAGAACGAGGCAATACGGATATAGCCGATGTCCTCGGCCTCGATATTGAATTTGACCGATTGCACCCGGATGCGGTCGCGCACCAGCTTCTGTTCAAAAGGCTCCTTGCCTTCGCGCTGGATGGTAAGGATGATGGGCGAGTTGACGGGACCGCGCATTTTATCGACGGCTTCGTTGAGCATCATGCCCTGCACCTGCACGCCGTCGATCTTGATAATGAGGTCATTAGCCTGGATGCCAGCTTTGGACGCGGGCGTATCATCGATGGGCGAGACAACCTTGATCACGCCGTTTTCCATGGTGACTTCGATGCCAAGGCCGCCGAATTCTCCACGCGTCTGAACGCTCATGTCTTCATACTGCTTGGCGTTCATGAAACTGGAATGCGGATCGAGCGAAGCCAGCATGCCGTTGATGGCGGCCTCGATCATTTCGTTTTCATTGGGCTGCTCGACATAGTCGGCGCGGACGCGGTCGAATACATCGCCGAAAAGATTGAGCGCCTTGTATGTGTCTGCATTGGAGGCCGCGTCCGCGGTGCTGAGGGCATGCCACAACACGCTTGCCGAAACCGCTCCCGCCAGAACCAGGCCAATATTGCGAACTTGACTGCCCATCTGCGTGTTCATCGTCATCCACGTGCCTCTTTCATGCCGCCGATCCACCACGGACCCGAATCGATTGCGTTGGTATTGTTACGGAACTCTATATACAATACGGGACGGCCATCTTGTAGCCCTTCACCCAAAAGTGTGACCGAAGATGGGCCGTTTCCCATCTGGCCCACAGGTTCCCCCGCCCGCAGGAATTCCCCGGTTCCCGCAGTAATGGTGCCCATGCCCGCCAGAAGGATATGATAGCCGCCACCGGGGTTGAGGATCAACACCTCGCCATAGGAGCGGAAAGGCCCGGCAAATTCAACATGCCCATCGGCCGGTGCGGTGACTTGAGCGCCTTTGCGGGTTGCAATCGCCGTCCCCATCACGCTGCCGCCCAGCCCGTCGCCGTCGCCGAACCGCTTGACAATCTGGCCCTGGGCCGGAAATGCCAGCTTGCCCCTGATGCCCGCGAAATCCATGCGGGGCTTTTGCAGCGCTGCCTCTTTCTTGCGGCGGGCGCTCTCTTCCGCTGCGGCCTGTTTGGCTCGCTTGGCCTCGGTTCTCACCCGCTCCGCCGCGAGGCTCGCCATCAGTTGCTTGAGGTTCTGGGCCTGGCCTGCCAGGTGCCGCGCCCGCCGGCGTTCACTCGCCAAGTCCGTATTGCCCGAGGCGACCAACTCTTTTTTTCGCTCGATGAGTTGGGTCAGGTCCCTGAGGGAGCCTTCAAGACTGGCGATCTCGGCGCGGATTGCCGCCTTGCGGGAGGAGATCCCGGCACGCAGTTGTTCAAGCCTTGCCAGATCGCGAGCCAGCGCATCGGCCTCCTCGCGCAGTTCCGGCACGATGGTGCCGAACATCATGGCGCCGCGGAGTGCTGCCAGCACGTCATCGGGTTCCACAACGAGTGCGGGCGGCGGATTTTGTTCAAGGCGCTGCAGGCCCGCCAGCAGCTCCGACAGAACGTCCTGTTTTTCGCCGAGATTCGCCTGGATCGTTACCTGTTCCTTATTGAGCTTCAGGAGTTCGTCCTCGCTGCCGGAAATCGACGTTTCCGCCGCCTGGATTTTTTGGGAAATCGCCACGAGCTTGACCGATATCTCCTCTTGCTCCCGGATCGCAGCGTCAATGCCGGCGGCGATAATCTCCTGGACGGATTTGGACGATTGCAGCTGTTGTTCGACGGTGGAAAGCTCCTGGGTTCGATCCGCCGTCTCGGCGCGCGCCGCCACTGCCGCCAGCGCGAGCGATGCGGCGAAGGCAGCCAACCATTGACCGGAGGAGGACGTCATCGACTTTTGCAACTGGAAACCTGAATGGTCGAATTGCGGCCTTGAGTCACAGCCGGTGATAGGGATGATTAACCATAATAGTCACTGCCCGGTAAATTTGTTCAAGCAACATGACCCGCGCCAGCCGGTGCGGCCAGGTCATTGGTCCCAAAGAGAGAAGAAGCCCGGCCTTTTCCCGCGTTGCCGGCGCGTGACCGTCGGGCCCGCCGATCAGGAAAGCGAGATCGGCGGTTCCACCGTCGATGTGGCGGCGCAGAAGATCGGCGAAGCCAAGGCTGGCCATTGCCTTGCCGCGCTCGTCGAGCACGATGGTGAAGGCCCGTGGCGCCAGCGCTCCGGTAAAAAACCGCAACTCCTCGGCCGCCCGCGCCGCCGCCGTCTGCCCTTGGGATTCCACCGTGTCGGCCGCGTTGAACCGGGTGATTCCCACCTTGCGCCCCAGTCCTTCGAGGCGGGTTTGATAATCCTCGGCCAGCAGCTTTTCCGGCCCCGCCTTGAGCCGGCCGACGGCTAGAACCGAAAGGCGCATGGGCTAGACCGCCACGCGCTCCTGCGGCGCATGTTCGGACCAGAGCTTTTCAAGATTGTAGAAACTCCGCACTTCCGGACGGAAGACATGCACCACCACGTCGCCCGCATCGACCAGCACCCAGTCGCACTGGGGCAGGCCTTCGACACGCAGGTTCTTGTGGCCCGACGCCTTGAGTTTTTCGACAAGCTGTCCGGCGATGGCACCGACATGGCGGTTGGAGCGCCCCGAGGCCACGACCATGGTGTCGGCAATCGCGGACTTGCCGTCGAGGCTGATCGTGATGACGGCCTCGGCCTTGGCGTCATCGAGTTGGGCGACAATGGTGTTGAGTAGACTTGGCTTTGCCGCTCTTGCGGTCCTGGCCGGTTTCGTTGCCTTGGCAACGGCCTTCGGCTTCGCTGTGCTCTTGCGCGCAGCGGTCTTCCTAGTGGGTGCTTTCAGGGGTCTGGTCCTCTTTTGTCAGGCGCGTCCGCATCAGTTTGATGGCAGGTTCTCTCGGAGTGACAACAAGTCCAAACTAGGGCTTTCAGGGAGTCTATTCAAGGGGAGGATCGTGTCGGAGAAATGACGGGCGGGTTCACTCTGGAATCCCGGCCTTGCGCAGGCCATCTGCGATGTGATCGATGTCTTCCTGGCGGCGATAGGGATCCCTGCTCAGGATGGCATGAATGGTGAGATTTGGCGTCAGGCGAAGGGCCGCGGCGGCGTGCTGCCGGGCCTCGTCCATCCGGCCAAGGTGGGCGGTAGATGCGGCAAGATAAGCCTCGACCCAGTCGGGCATGATCGGTGCGCGATTGAAGCCATTGATTGCCTCCTCATACTCATGAGCAATGAGGTGGACCACGGCGCGGTTGCGCCAGTACCAAGACGGATCGAAATGAGGGTCGATGGCAAGCGCCTCGCGGAAATATTCAAGACCGCGCGCTGGCTCACCGCGGAAGCCATAGAGAATGCCGAGCCCCGCCATCAGATTGGGCCGATTCGGATTGAGGGCAAGAGATTTCAAAAAGTGGTATTCCGCGAGGTCGTGAGAATTGCGCAGCATGTGGACGCGGCCGAGCATGGATTGGCAGAATTCGTCGCCGTCATCGAGCGCCACGGCCTTCTTTGCGAGTTCGAGCGATCGATCAAGCATTGCAGCAGGCGCATCGAGATTGCGGATCCATTCGAGTGTCGAGTACTGACTAAGATGGGCATAGGCGCGGGCATAGTTGGGATCGAGGTCGATAGCCTTCTGAAATAGCCGCCGCGCTTCCGCTTCCGCTTCCGGTACACCGATGGGCAAGGCATCGCCACGTAGCACATAGTCATAGGCCGCCATGCTGGTGGGAGGTTTTCGGGAGGCCCTTTCGAGACCGGCGGTCCGTAGCCGTCCCGACAATTGCGCGGCAATCGAGCGCACGATCTTGTCCTGCATGGCGAAGATGTATTCCTCATCGGCATCGAAACGCTCGGCCCACAGGTGCTCGCCGGTTTCCACATCGAGCAACTGCACATTGATGCGAATGCGCCGGCCCAGCCTGCGTACGCTGCCTTCCGCAACGTAGTGCATGCCGAGCGTGCGGCCCGCCGCCATACCATCCGTGTCGCGCCCGTCCCCGGCCGGGCGGTGGGCGCGGACTTGTATCTCATGGAAACGCGAGAGTTCGGTGACAATGTCGGCGGTGATGCCGTCGCTGAAATAGCGTTGGGCCGGATCGTCGCTCAAATTGGCGAAGGGCAGGACGGCAACTGTGGGCTTCCTGCCCGGCGCAGCTGGCGCGCGCGCGTTGTCCGCGGCAGGCTTGGCGATAAGTTCCATGGTTTCACGCGCCGGTGCGACGCCGAGTTCGCGCTCGAGCAAAGTCTTGCATGACTCGAATTGCCGCTTCGCCAGCGCGGCCTCACCGTTTGCGAGATAGGCCGCAATCAGCGCCCTCTGCGAAGCCTCGCGCAGGGGATCGAGGGCGACAAGCCGTTGTGCAACCGCGACCCGCGCCGCACCAGCCAGCGTTTCGGCAAAACGTTCGAGCACTGCCATCGCACGCGCCAGCAGGATGTTGCGCTCGGCGCTCAACCAAGCCTCGAATTCGTCGTCGCCGGCATCGATCCCGTCAAGCAGGGATCCACGATAGAGCGCGGCCGCCGCCGCGACGTCGCCCAGCCGTTCGGCATTGCCAAACGCAATGACGTCAACATCGATCGACTGCGGATCGAGACCTACGTGATCGTCGCGCACGATCAGCGCGCCGGTGCCGATATCCGCCAGTTCCTTGCGCAGTGCTACAAGCATCTGCCGCAGGCTGTCACCGGCCTGCTGTTCGCCGCGGCTTCCCCACAATAGAGCTTTGAGCCGTGCCCGGGTTGCGGAAAGTCTCGGCGATAGCGCCAAAATCGCCACCAATGCCCGCGCCTTGCGGCCCGGCAGGCGGACCTCGCGGCCGCCTGCGCCGGTCAGGCGAAATCCCCCAACAATTCCAGCCGTGCCCGGTGAAACTCCTCGGTCATGGCGCGCGCGAACTCCTACTTGGCTCCGATTTTCAGCAAATTTAGCGCGTTTTTTACGGATATTCACAGGTCTTTTCACAACGCTCTCACGGGGTACGGGTCATTCTCCCTCCATCAGATCAGGAGGACGCCATGATCCGCACAGCCACCGAAGCCCACCTCATTCCGATTGCGGCACCGAAAGAAATCACGTTCCGCCCTGCTTTCATTTTCATCCGCGACCTCTGCCATCATCTGAACCGCTACATGGACGCGGTGCAAAAGGTCCATTTGCCCGAAGAGAATAATCGCCAGCGTTCCAATGAACGGTCCTATTAGGGAGCTTGCTTCGCGGCCTGCCTGTTGCGGATCGCCGTCGAACTTTCCAGCCTGAGCGGCATGGGAACGAAGGACCATGCGGGAGGTATGCGGTCCGGCAGTTGTGCCGGAAATGACGAAGGAACGCGCTCGCGGTCATAGCGGATGGCGGCGGTTCCCGACAGTGCGCGGATCGAGTAACCGGGCCGCGCCAGGACCGCCAGCGGCAGGGCGGCTGGAATGTCCAGCCAGTTGTTCCAGCGGTGCAGGTTGGCGAGACTGTCCGCCCCCATGATCCACACGAAACGCCCCCGCTTCAGTACCGGTTGCAGCCGCTCGAGCGTTTCCGCCGTAGTGCGCGAACCGATTTGCATTTCGAGATCGCTGACGACAAAGCGAGGATGACAGGCAATGCCCCGTGTCGCGGCAAGCCGCGCGGCATATTCTCCGGTTTCGGCCGGATCTTTCAGCGGATTCTGCGGCGACACCAGCCACCACACCCAGTCGAGTTGCAATCGCTTCACCGCGAAAAGCGCCACCATGTAGTGACCGTAATGAGCCGGATTGAAGGAGCCGCCGAAGAGACCGATCCGCTGTCCCTCTCCGAATGGTGGCGGGCGGATCAAGGCCGCACCTGCCCCGTGCCCCGCACCTGATATTTGAAGGTTGTCAGTTGCTCGAGACCCACGGGGCCGCGCGCGTGGAGTTTGCCGGTGGCGATGCCGATCTCGGCGCCAAAACCGAATTCGCCACCGTCGGCGAACTGCGTCGATGCGTTATGCAAGACGATGGCGCTGTCCACTTGCGTCAGGAACCGTTCGGCCGTTTCGCCATCTTCCGTCACAATGGCGTCCGTATGCTGTGAACCGTATCGGGCAATATGCTGGATGGCCGCGTCGACGCCGTCAACCACCCTGAGCGACACGATGGCGTCGAGATATTCGGTTGACCAGTCCGCTTCACTTGCGGGTTTCACCCGAGAGTCCGCGGACTGGGCGGCTTCATCCCCGCGCACTTCACACCCGGCATCGATCAGTGTGTGGATTATCGGCTCCAGATTGATGCCGGCGCCGGCCCTGTCGATCAGGATTGTCTCGGCAGACCCGCAAACGCCGGTGCGCCGCATCTTGGCGTTGAACACGATCTGCCTCGCCATCTCCGGATCGGCGGCCTTGTCGACATAGACGTGGCAAATGCCCTCGAGATGGCTGAACACGGGGACACGAGCTTCCTTCTGAACCCGGGCCACGAGGTTCTTGCCGCCCCTCGGCACGATCAGATCGATTGTGCCCTCGAGACCTTGAAGCATGAAACCTACACTGTCGCGATCCGCGGTCGGCGCCATCTGGATCGCGGTTTCGGGTAGCCCCGCCGCCGCCAATCCCCGTTGCAAACAGGCGGCAATAGCGGCGGAGGTGGCAAATCCGTCGGAACCCCCGCGCAGGATCGCCGCATTGCCGGACTTCATGCACAGGGCTCCCGCCTCCGCGGTGACATTCGGGCGGCTTTCGTAAATGATTCCGATGACGCCGATTGGCACCCTCACCCGTGAAATCACCATGCCATTGGGCCTCGCCCACTCCGCCATGACGGCACCCACGGGATCGGGAAGTGCCGCGATGTCCTCAAGTCCCTTGGCCATGGCTTCGATGCGCGGAACGTTCAGGGTCAGCCGGTCAATAAAACTGTCTTTCAGTGCCCTAGTTTCCGCCGCCTTCAAGTCCGCCACGTTGGCCACCGAAATTTCATCGGCGTGTTGGCGGATGTCCGCCGCCATGGCGCGAAGTGCGGCATTCTTCTGTTCCGCCGTGGCCAGCGCCAGTTTCCGTGCGGCAACCCGCGCGGCTTTCCCAAGAGCCAGCATGGCGTGGCGATTGCCGGTCACAACCGGTCTCCGCCCATCAAAACCATGTCGTCCCGATGTACGATCTCGTCGCGTCCGCGAAAGCCAAGAGTTTTTTCGATCTCAGCCGATTTGAGCCCGGCGATGCGGGCCGCATCGCTTGCGTCATAGGCGACAAGCCCGCGCGCGACTTCACGCCCCCGGACGGTCGTGATGCTCACCGTATCGCCGCGCGAAAACACACCCTCGATCCGCTTGACACCGGCGGGAAGCAGGCTCTTGCCCTTGGCCAAAGCCGCGGCAGCACCCTCATCGACCACGAGATGGCCAAAGGGTTGTAGCGTGCCCGCGATCCAGCGCTTCCGCGATTGCAGCGCCGACGTGGGCGCGAGGAACCAGGTGCAGCGCTCGCCATCGGCGATACGGCGCAGGGGATGCAGCTCATGGCCCGAGGCGATAATCATGTTGCAGCCCGCACCCACCGCGATCTTCGCCGCATCGATCTTGGTGATCATGCCGCCCGAGCCCATGCCCGGCGCTGGCTTTCCCGCCATGGCCTCGATCGCCGGCGTAATCTCCGTCACTTCGGCAATGAACTTCGCGTCCTTTTGTCCCGGTGCCGCCGTATAGAGTCCATCGATATCGGACAACAGGATCAGGCAGTCCGCCGACATCATGGACGCAACCCGCGCCGCCAGCCGGTCGTTGTCGCCGTAGCGGATTTCCGACGTTGCAACTGTGTCGT
>JBKKDI010000245.1:0-3055 GCA_046708645.1 Aestuariivirga sp. | reverse complement strand
ATATGGAAGTGATCGAGCACGTTGCCGACCCGCACGCCTTTGTTCGCGTCTGCACTTCCATGCTGAAGCTAAACGGGCTGATATTCGTCGCCACAATCAACCGCACGCTCAAATCATTCGGCCTTGCCATCATCGGTGCTGAATATGTGCTGGGCTGGCTGCCAAAAGGTACGCACCAGTGGGAGAAGTTCATAACGCCCAAGGAGTTGAAAGGCTGGCTCGGCGAGAATGGCGTGGCGGTGAAAGACGAAAGCGGCGTGGGTTACAGCCCTATCAAAAACGAATGGCGTAAGTCACGGGACATGGGCGTGAATTATATGGTGGTGGGGGTCAAAGGCTGAGGGGCGGATCTTCAATCCCCAATATGTCCCGCAAGTCCCTTGCCCCATGGACAACGCGAACAATCTCTACATTCGGCGGGTTTGTTAGGTAAAGGATCAGGAAGTTTCCTTCGATAAGGATACGCACACCCTTTCCGATCCCGGATCGCGCCGTGCGGCGATCAGGATAGTCAGACAGCGTGTCTATCCGCTTGTTCAAGACATCCAGAAACCGGTCGGCATTAACCGGACTGTCTACGGCAATCGAAAACCAGATGCCGATAAGGTCTTCTTCCGCTCGCGCTGTTAACTTGACGCGGAAGTGCGTCATCAGCCCTTCCGCATTCCACCTTCAAACCGGCGGCGGGCTTCAGCCTTGATCTCCGCCATGGAACCGAAGCGGCCCGGACCGCTTTCGAGACCTTCCCGCCAAACACGTTTCAGTTCCTTGATGGCAATGGCTTTGCGCTTTTGCTTTTCTTTCCAGTCGCGCAGTGCCTCACGGATCACCTCGCTGGAGGAAGAATAGGTGCCGCCTTCGACGGCCTCCTTGATGAGGTCGACCATTTCCGGGGGCAGAGCGACGCTGATTTTTTCAACATTGGCCATAATACAGAGTAGCAATTCTTGCTACTGCTGACAAGCTACTCAATCCGCCGTCCATCCGCACCGAGCAATGCACAGTCTTCGGGGGCGAAGTTGACGGTGACGGTTTCGCCTTCGCGGTAGACTTTTCCGGCGATGGGGTTGATGGCGTTGAGCCGTAGCGGGCCGGCTTCGATGACGTAGGAGGCGGTGCCGCCCAGGTAGGCAGTGGTGATGATCTTTCCCTTGATGCTGTTGAGACCCTTGGCGGGGCCGCCCACGATAATTTTCTGGGCGCGGACGACGATGGTCACCTTGTCTCCCGGCTTGAGGGATTTGGGGGCCGATGCTGCGATGCCGGCGGCACCTTCGAGCGCGATTTTTGCTTCGCCGCCGTTGATCGACTTCACCACGCCTTCGAGCAGATTGGACTGACCTAGGAAACTGGCGACGAAGCGCGAGGCTGGCGCGTTGTAGACATCCTCCGGTGTTCCCTCCTGTTCGACCACACCCTGGTTCATCACCACGATGCGGTCCGACATGGCGAGCGCTTCCTCCTGATCGTGGGTGACGAAAATCGTGGTGATGCCAACTTCGCGCTGGATGGTCTTGATCTCGGTTCGCATTTCCTCGCGCAAATTCGCGTCGAGGGCGGAGAGCGGCTCATCGAGCAAGAGCACGTCAGGCTCGATCACGATGGCGCGGGCAAGGGCAATTCGTTGCTGCTGGCCGCCAGAAAGCTCGGAGGGAACTTTCTTTTCGACGCCGGGAAGCCGCACGATGTCGAGGGCGCGTTTTACCTTGCGGGTGATGTCGCCTTTGGGAACGTCGCGGTATTTGAGACCGAAGGCGACGTTGTCGTGGATGGTTTTGTGCGGAAACAGGGCGTAGTTCTGGAACACGAGGCCGATGTTGCGCTGGTGGATGGGGATATCGTTCACTTGCCGCCCGGCGATGTGGATTTCGCCCGATGTGGGAGTCACCAGTCCTGCAAGCGCGCGCAGGATTGTGGTTTTGCCGCAACCCGAGGGGCCCAGCAGGGTTACGAACGAACCCTTTGCAACTGAGAGCGAGACGTTCTCGACCGCGGTGAACAGACCATAGCGAAGCGTTACGCCGCGGAGTTCGACGGCAGGAGAGGCCCCCTCATCCGGCCGCGCTGACGCGCGTCCGCCTTCCCCCGCAAGGGGGGAAGGGGAAGTTATGCGCACATCACTCAACCTGCCTAGCCGCCGTTGGAGATGCGGCCCCACTCCTTGGTCCAGGCGTCCGTATTGGCCGCCCAGTAGTTGGGATCGGCGAAGGTCAGCGATTTCATTTCGCCGGTCGGATCGAAGGCGGGAAGTGCTGCGATCTTGTCGGTGAGCTTCACTTTTTTGGGATCGAGCGAGGGCGGATAGTTCTGGCCTTCGGCGACCGCGATGGCGGTTGCGGGATCGAGCATGAAGTTCACCAGTTCCTCGCATTCGGCCATAGGGGCACCTTTGAGGATCAGCATATCTTCCATCCAGGCGTAACTGCCCTTGGGGTCGTGATAAGCCACGGGCGCTCCCTGCTGCATCAAGGCGGCGATGCGGCCCGACCAGGCTTCCGTCACCACGATCTCCTCCTTGGCGAGGAGGTCCATCAGTTCGGCGCCCGATCCCCAATACTTCTTGGTCATGTCGCGGGCTTCGCGGATCTTGGCCCACACCGCATCCATGTCGGTTGCGTTGTTGGGATCCTGTCCGGTCTGCAACGAGGCGTACCAGACGCGGGTGACCATGTCGCCATAGGCGCCGATCTTGCCCTTGTATTTGGGATCGACCAGCAGATTAGCGCCCTTTTCCTCGGCTTCCTCCTTTGAGATCACCTTGGTGTTGTAGGCGATACCGGTGGTGCCGTAGTCGTAGGGCACGCAGGAAAGCTTCGGCGTCATCTTGCGGAAGGGTTCGATCATCGCCGGCATGACAAATTCCATGTTCGGAATGTTGGCCTCGTTGATTTCCGAGGTGTAACCACCGTCGATGTACTTCTTGTAGTATTCAACACCCGAGGAATGGATGACCTGGAAGTCGCCGGGATTGGAGCTCTTGATCTTGGTGAGCACCACGTTCTCGTCATCGAAGGTGCCTTGCACCACCTTGCGGCCGGTCTTGGCGGTGTAGGGT
>JBKKDI010000244.1:0-25855 GCA_046708645.1 Aestuariivirga sp. | reverse complement strand
AGCAATGTCATCGATCTTATGGCGGCACTCAGGAAGAGTCTCAAGGATGCCGCTCCCACCCCCAGGAAGGCAGAACCGGCGAAAGAGCCAGCTTCCGAGTCCAAGAAGAAACCGGTTCGCAAGAGTGGGCGGGTCTAGGAACTCGCCGTGCCGAAGGTGGCAGCGCTTGTGAAACTGCAATCGCTTCGAACCGAGAGAATACCCCGCGTGAGGGAAGGCCCCATGCCGGACTTCGTGGCGCCGGTGATACCGGTCCTTGGTACCAGTGTTCCCTCCGGACCTAACTGGCTGCACGAAATCAAGCATGACGGCTATCGCATGCAAGCCAGGATCGACGGCGGCAAGGTGAAGTTGCTGACCCGCAAGGGACTCGACTGGACCAAGCGATTTGCTCCCGTGGCAAAGGCGCTGGAGAAACTGCCGGTACAGGCTGCTTTGATCGATGGCGAAATCATAGCTCAGGATGAATCCGGCCAATCGAGTTTCAGTGCCCTGCAAACCGATCTCAAGGCGGGGCGCCATAACCGGCTGGTCTATTACGTTTTCGATTTGCTCTACCTCAACGGCGTCGACATTCGCGGCACGGCGTTGGCGGAGCGGAAACACATCCTGGCTGATCTCATTGGTGCAGCGCCTGCTTCTTCGCTGCTGCGTTACAATGAGCATCTGGAAGAGGGCGGTGAGACGATCCTGGCGCATGCCTGCAAGCTTGGCCTTGAAGGCATCATCTCGAAACGCGGGGATATGGCCTACATATCAGGGCGCGGCGAACACTGGTTGAAATCCAAATGCATGCTGCGGCAAGAATTCGCGGTTTTAGGTTTTGTGCCTTCTGCCGCGGTCAAGAACGCAGTCGGATCGCTGGTGCTTGGCTATTACAAGGACGGCGAACTTGTACACGCCGGGCGCGCTGGAACTGGATATTCATCGGAGGAAGCCTTGTCGCTCCGCAAAACGCTGCAACCGCTGGCGGTGGAGAAGCCCAAATTCCGCAAGCCGCCGACGGCGGTGTCGCTCAAAGACGTCGTGTGGGTGAAGTCCGATCTTGTGGCAGAGATCGAATACCGGGGCTGGTCGGCGGACGGCTTGCTGCGCCAGGCCGCATACAAGGGTCTCCGCGAGGACAAAGACGCAGCCGAAGTTGTTCTGGAAAAGTCTGCCGCCATCCCGGCGCGCCAGCCGCCCGTGGCCACGGCCAACATTAAACTCACCCATCCGGAGCGGGTGCTGTGGGAACAAAACGGTTTCACCAAGCAAGCGCTTGCGAATTTTTACGCCAGCATCGCCATATGGATTCTTCCGCACGTTACGGGCCGGATCCTCAGCCTGGTCCGGTGTCCGCAAGGGGCAGGCGGCCAATGTTTCTTTACCAAGCATGCCTGGATGGGCATGAGCGATGCGGTGCGGCTGGTCGATACCGGTGATGAGAAACCGATGCTGACGATCGACGGTATCGAAGGGCTGTTGACGCTGGCGCAGATGAATGTCCTCGAAATCCACGTTTGGGGATCGCGCGCAAAAGATATGGAACGGCCCGACGTCATGGTGTTCGACCTGGACCCCGGCGAAGATGTTACGTGGCCCGATGTGTGTAACGCCGCAGTCGAACTCCGGCAGCGGCTGGAGTCAGTGGGATTGCGAAGTTTTGTCAAGACGTCCGGCGGCAAGGGGTTGCATGTCGTCGTGCCGCTCCAGCCGAAGGCGGATTGGGATGAGGTCAAGGCCTTCAGCAAAGCCTTTGCCGAACTCATGGCCACGGACTTGCCCGGCCGCTATGTCGCAAACATGGCCAAGAGCCGCCGCCGTGGCCGCATTTTCATCGATTATTTGCGGAACGGCCGTGGCGCCACCGCCATTGCCGCCTATTCGACACGGGCGCGGCCGGGCGCGCCCGTGTCGGTTCCGGTGGAGTGGAGCGAATTGCCCGGCATTGCCGGCGCGGATCAGTTCACCGTGGACAATCTCGAACACCGGCTCAATTATTTGAAGCGCGATCCCTGGGCGGAATTGCCGGGATTGAAGCAAAAGCTTCCCCGATAAAAGCGAGGTCCTCCACACGCAGGGGTGGAGGACCTCTTTACGCGCGCCCAAGTGGCTTCGCGCCAAACCGCGGAAAATTTCAGGGGGGCCAAAAATCTTCCACGATTTCTGTAACGACCTAGTTTGCCAGCCCAAAACGCCAGGTCCCCCGATTTGGTTCCAAAGTTTTGCGGAATAGGCTAGGAGCGGGGCTCCGGAATCAGCTGTGGGGTTTTAAATGGATGCTCTCAATACTGGATTTGCCAATTTTGCGGCTGGCTTGGCAAAATGGTCAGGCAGCCCTCTCGTATTCATAGTTGCGCTTGCATCCGTCTTGATTTGGGCTGCTTGCGGCCCGTTTTTCGACTATTCGGAGGGATGGATGCTGATCATCAATACCGGCACGACGATCTGCACCTTCCTGATGGTTTTTGTCATCCAGAACAGTCAAAATCGCGATGGACTTGCGGTGCAGATCAAACTCGATGAGATTATCCGTGCCATCCACGGCGCCAAGAACGCCATGATCAACCTGGAGGATCTGCCGCAACAGGAGCTGGACGACTTGAGAATCAAGTTCGCCGAGATGGCAGACAAAGCGCGGAAGCGGCCCAGAAAACGAACCGGCAAGAGAGTGAAGGCGCGTTCAACTTCGTGACTTCGAGCGGGAGCCGTAACGCTTGGCATAGACCCAGGTGAACTCGGCGCCGAGGAGAAAGACCTGGGCGGAGTAATAGACCCACAACAGCAGTGCCACCAGCGTGCCCGCCGCGCCAAACCCCGAAACCACGCCACTTTTACCGATGTAAAGGCCGATCAGGAATTTGCCGATATTGAACAACAGGGCGGTGGCGGCCGCGCCAATCACGACGTCGCCCCAGGCTACGGCGACACGCGGCAGCAGCTTGAAGATCAGCGCAAAGAGCCCGGTGACAATAATAAAACTGATGGCGAAGTTCAGGATTTGGAGAATCATTTCCGGCCCGGGAAGATAGGGATTCCACCAGGCCTCGAGTGCCGAGATCAGGGCGCTGACAATCAGGGAGACCAGCAAAACAAAAGCCACGCCCAACACCATGCCGAAAGTCAGCATGCGGCGGCGGATCAGATACCAGAGACCTTGTTCTTGCTTCGCGGCCGGCACTTGCCAGATACGGTCCATGGCGCCTTGCAATTCGGCGAAGACACCCGTGGCGCCAAATATCATGATCGCAAGGCCAATCACCGTCGCCAGGAAACCCTCTGCTGGCTCGCTGGCGCTTTCAACCAACCCCTGGAGGGCGAGCGCTCCCTCTTCGCCAAGCAAGCCCTGCGCCTGGCCGAAGATATGGCCTTGTGCTGCCTCAACACCGAAGAAGAAGCCGGCAATCGCGGTGGCGATAATCAGCAAGGGCGCAATGGAGAAAATGGTATAGTAAGCAATGGCCGCTCCCATGCTTGCGGCGCTGTCGTTATTCCATGCCAAGGCTGCATCCTTGATCAGATGAAATACATCTGTGGGACCGATGGTTCTGGCTTTCATACATCTCTCGGGTTGACAGCCGGGATTCCCTCACGTTAACGCAGCGCCTCGGCACTGGTTCCTGCATAGCGCGAGGACTGTTGATGGAAATGACTCCCGAAATCGCCATGTGCCTGGGCATTCTCGTCACTGCGATCGTCTTGTTCGCATGGGACCGGATCCCATCGGACGTGGTGGCCCTTGGAGTGCTTCTCGCCATCATCGCGTTGAAACTGGTGGAGCCGGAACGGGCCTTTGCCGGATTTGGCAGCGGCACGGTGATGATGATTTTGGGTTTTCTGATCATGACGGCGGCGCTGTCGCATACGGGAATCGTGGACACGGTCGGGAGCGCCATCCTGAGCCGCGTGGGAACCCGTCCCGCCGTGCTGTTGGCCGTCATCATGCTTTCCGTATCGGTGCTTTCCGCCTTCATCAGCAACACGGCGGCCACGGCCTTTTTTATTCCCGTGGTGCTGGGTCTGGCGCAGAGGAACCGCACCAGCCCATCGCGCTATTTGTTGCCCCTGGCTTTCGCCTCGATCCTCACGAGCTCCGTCTCTCTTATCAGCACATCGACGAACATCGTGATCAGCGAATTGATGAGCCAATCCGGCTTGCCTCCGATGGGGATGTTCGAACTTGCTCCTGTCGGAATTCCAATCGCGGTCGTGGGGCTCATCTATATGTTGACAGTGGGAATCCGCCTGATGCCCCACCGCGAACGCGATCGGGGCTCGACGGAAGATGTCGGTCACCGGTCCTATCAGGCGGATCTGATGGTTCCCGCGGAATCTCCCCTTATCGGTAAGACGCTTGCTGAATCGCCGGTCACTGCCGATTCCGGATTCAGAATCGTCAAGGTGGTCCGCTCGGGCAAAACCATTGATGCAAAGGATGCAAACATCGAGCTGGCGGCGGGGGATGAAATTGTTGTCGAGGGGCTAAGGCGCGACCTGTTGCGGATAAAGGACATCAAGGGAATCGAAATCAAGGCCGACGTGCATCTGGCCGATCGGGATTTGCCGCCCGAGGATGTGGCGATTGTCGAGGGCGTATTGATGCCGAATTCGCCGTTGATCGGCAAAAGCCCCCGTAGTGCCGAATTTCACGATCGTTATGGTTTGCAGGTTCTCGGCCTCAATCGCGCGGGCTATACGGTGAGGCAGAAGCTGAGCCGGATCAGAATGCGGCTTGGCGATGTTTTGCTGTTGCAGGGATCGGCCGAGAACGTCAAGGCGCTGGAGCGCGGCAATCTTTTCAGCATATTCGGCGGCGTCGATCCGGCACGTTTGAAAACGTCGCACTCCGCAGCCGCTATTGCTATTTTCGCTGCCGCGCTGATTGCGGCGACTTTCAATATCGTCTCTTTGCCGGTCGCCGCCATTGGCGGGGCGTTCCTCATGATGGTAACGCGCTGCATCTCCCCGGAAGAAGCCTATCGCAGAGTGGAGTGGAAGGTGCTGGTGCTGATCGGCGCTCTTCTTTCGCTCGGCGCCGCCATGGAGGCGACGGGCACGGGCAAATATCTTGCTTCGCAATTGATCGGCGTGATCGGCGATCAAAATCCACTGCTTGTGCTTTCATGCTTTTTCGTGCTGACCGTTGCCCTCACTCAACCCATGTCCAATCAGGCGGCGGCCATCGTCATTATCCCCATTGCCCTTGAAACGGCGCGGCAACTCGACCTTAATCCCCGCACCTTCGCAATGATGATCGCGGTTGCGGCGAGTTGCTCGTATTTGACGCCGCTCGAACCTTCCAGCTTGATGGTTTACGGCCCGGGCAAATATCGCTTCATGGATTTCGTCAGGGTCGGCTTCCCTCTGACATTTCTGATTTTTGGCGTTGCGATTTTACTGGTTCCGCGAATCTGGCCGCTCTAGGCGATGGCGCTGGGTGAAATTGGGCGAAATTGGGCTGAAAAAGGTGTTGATTGGGCGGAGTTTTAAACATACAGTTTTTAGCGAGGGTTTTCGCTGGCGTTCTGCTCGAATTCTCGTCCTTCTTAGCCGCCGGAAGCCTTGCAAACGATAACCAATGGGAGGAATGACGATGCGTTATACCTTACTGGGCGCAGTTGCTGCCCTTTCCCTTGTCTGGGCTGTTCCGGTTTACGCTGAAGATTCAACCGATCCGGTCAAGATCGTAACCAACAACTGGACAAGCCAGCTTGTCCTGTCGAATGTTGTCGGCCAGCTCCTGCAGTCAAAGGGCCTCAACGTTGAGTATAAGCCCTCGGACACGCAGTTGCAGTACACCGCCATCCCCGCAGGCGATATGGATTTTCAGATCGAAGTTTGGGAAGGCTCCCAGGCTGAATCTTTTAATAAGGCGCTCGCCGCGGGTGCGGTGGATATGGGAAGCCATGACGCGGTGACCCGTGAAGACTGGTGGTATCCCAGCTACATGAATGAAATGTGCCCAGGCTTGCCCGATTGGAAGGCGCTTGATGCCTGTGCCGCGAAACTCGCAACCGCCGAGACTGGCGGGAAGGGACGTTTCGTTGGTCCCCCGGCTGACTGGGGCAAGCACTATTCGGAACGCATTCAGGCGCTCAAGATGAACTTCCAAGAGGTTCCCGTGGGCCAGGCGGCGACGCTGTGGGCTGAATTGCAGGCTGCCTATGACCGCAAGGAACCGGTGGTTCTGTTCAACTGGACGCCGAATTTCATCGAAGCGAAATTCGAAGGCCAGTTCGTCGAATTCCCAACCCATGACCCAGCTTGCCTTACCGACCCGAAATGGGGCTCGAACCCGGATGCCGTTTATGACTGCGGCGCGCCGGCCAAGGGTTATCTCAAGAAGGTTGGTTCCCCGCAGCTTGCCCAGAAATGGCCGACGGCCGATAAGATTCTGAGGAAAGTGAGCTTTACCAATCCGCAGATCGCCGCCGCCGCCGCCATGGTCGATGTCGAAGGCATGACGCCGGAAGATGCGGCGAAGAAGTGGATCGCCGACAACGAAGCAACCTGGAAGCCCTGGGTCGAATAACAGGCGAGGTTAAGGATCGGGGCCGGGCGCAGCGAAAACGTTGTGCCCGGCCCTCTTTCGTTTCATGCTGACCGTCATGGACACAACGCCCAAGATTTCCTGCCGCCACTTGTGGAAATTGTTCGGCCCGGATCCCGGCGGATTTCTCTCCCGCCATGGCGGCGCCCCAAGCAGTGATGATTTTGCGCGGGAGAACTATATCGGCGCGGTCCGCGATGTCTCTTTCGACGTCGGCACCGGTGAAATCCTCATCGTCATGGGTCTTTCGGGTTCCGGTAAATCAACCCTGATCCGCGCCCTTACGCGGCTTAACGATCCGACCGCCGGCCAGATATTGTTCGATGGCCAGGATCTTATGGCGGCAACGCCCTCCGAACTCATCGAACTCCGCCGGCACAAAATGGGCATGGTGTTTCAGCATTTCGGCCTGTTGCCGCATCGCAATGTGCTGGCCAATGTCGCTTTCCCGCTGGAGGTTCGCGGCAATGCCCGCGATGCCCGCGAAGACCGGGCCCGCGAAATGATCAAGCTCGTGGGTCTCGAAGGCCGCGAGAGCTATTTTCCACGCGAGCTTTCAGGCGGGCAACAGCAGCGCGTCGGCATTGCGCGCTCGCTTGCGGTGGGGCCCGAGGTCTGGTTTCTTGACGAGCCATTCTCGGCGCTTGACCCGCTCATCCGGCGCGAAATGCAAGACGAGTTCCTGCGGCTGCAGAAGCTGCTCCAGAAAACCATCGTCTTCATCACCCACGACTTCGACGAGGCGGTGCGGCTCGCCGACCGGATCGGCATCATGAAGGATGGCCGTCTGGTGCAGATGGCGAGCCCGGAGCAGATGGTAGCTGCACCCGCCGACGATTATGTGCGCGCTTTCACCAAGAATGCCCCGCGCGACCGTATCATCACGGTTGGCGCAATTGCGGGGAAAGCGAAAGGCAAGATTGGAGGCCAGCCGATTGCGGCTTCGATCAAAATCGGTGATGCCGCCGCCCAGGTGTTGTCGTCGAACTGCGCCATACCCGTCGTCGATGGCAAGGGGAAGCGGGTGGGCGCCGTCACGCGCGAAAGCATGATCGCCGCCCTGTTTCCGGACGGCGGCCCATGACGGACGCGGTTCTCACCCAGTCCGGCCGGTTGCAAAGTCCGGCGTTGCCGCCCGTCATATCGTTGGCATTGCTGCTGGGGCTCACCATTCTCCTTTCGCGCTTCGTGCCGTTTCTCGACCAATGGCCGGCCGAGTGGGTTATTCCCGCGCGCGATTGGGTGACCGCTTTCTTCGCCTGGCTGGGCTACGTGGCAAAGCCGGTTACCCGCGCCATTTCATGGCTCCTGACCCAGCCGCTGGCGCTGGTTGAAGCTCTTTTGTATCGCGGCATTCTGGCCTGGCAGTGGCCTCCGTTGCCGTGGCCCGCCATTGTTGCTGGCTCCGCCATTCTCGGCCATTGGGCAGGGGGGCGGAGACTTGCGCTGTTTTCCGGGCTTTGCGCCTTCTACCTCGCCATCTTCGGCCTGTGGGCGGATGCGATGAAGACGCTCGCCATCGTTCTCGTTACCGTGCCGCTGGCTGCGGCAGCGGGCCTTTTCCTCGGCATCTGGGCAACCCGCGACAGACGCGCCGAAAGGGTGCTGAACACCGCCTTCGATGTCATGCAGGCGACGCCGCACATGGCCTATCTCGGCCCCGTCGTCGTGCTGTTCGGTTTTGGGCAAGTGCCGGCCATGCTGGCGACGATGATATTTGCCATGCCCCCGATGGCGCGCTGCACCATCCTCGGCATCCGAACCGTGCCTTCGGACATTCTGGAAGCGGGCGCCATGTCCGGCTGCACGCGGCGCCAGCTGTTGTGGAAGGTCGAATTGCCCGCCGCGCAACAGACGTTGCTGCTGGGTCTTAATCAAGTGGTGATGCAAACGCTTGCCATGGTGGTCATCGCCTCCCTCGTCGGCGCCTCCGGCCTCGGCCAGAAGTTACTTTTCTCCCTGCAGCAATTGCAGATCGGCAAGGCAGTTGAACAGGGCATCGCCATCACCCTCATCGCCATCGTGCTTGACCGCATGACCCAGGCCTACATGCACCGGACGCCGCCGCGCTTTGCGCCGGAAACACCGTGGCACCAACGGCATGTGCATCTTACCGTTTTTCTTGCCGTGCTGATTATTGCGATTGCCGTGGCGCGGTTCATTCCGGCGCTCGCCGTTCTGCCCCAGGAATTCACTTTCTCCTATGGGGCGCCGATCAACGATTTTGTACGCTGGGTTTCGAAGACGTTTTTTGTTTACATCAAGCCCATACGCGACGGGATCACCATCTGGCTCCTCCTGCCGATGCGCGATTTCTATCTGTGGCTGCCCTGGCCCGCGGTCATCGGAGTTTTGGCGCTGACCGGCTGGCATCTGGGTGGATGGCGTCTGGCGCTCATTCCCATTTGTCTTTTCGGCTTTCTGTTGCTCACGGGGTTCTGGACTCCGCTGATGCTGACCATTTACCTGGTCACGGGCTGCACCATCCTGTGCATCCTCATCGGCGTGCCGCTGGGCATCTGGTCGGCGCACAACGCCGCCGCGGCACGCGTCATCATGGCGGTGTGCGACACGCTGCAAACCTTTCCAAGTTTCATCTATCTCATTCCGGTGATCATGCTGTTCCAGACCAGCGATCTCTCCAATGTCATCGCCATGCTGTTCTATGCAACGGTGCCGGCGGTGCGTTACACCTATCTGGGGTTAATCCGCGTGCCGGCAGCCACCATCGAGGCGGCGATTGCGTCGGGCGCCAAGCCGCGTCAGCGGCTGTGGAAAGTCGAAATGCCTATCGCCTTCCCGGAAATCCTGCTCGGCATCAACCAGACGATCATGATGGCGCTTGCCATGGTGGCGATCACGGCGCTGATCGGCTCGCGCGATCTTGGCCAGGAAATCTACAAGGCATTGCCCGGCGCCGATACGGGCCGGGGCTTGCTGGCGGGCCTCGGCATCGCTTTCATTGGAATAACTGCCGACCGGCTCATCGGCGCCTGGGCAAGACGGCGCAAGATGGCACTCGGGTTAATCTGAGTTACGGAGAAAAAATTTCCGCATCGGGATCGGTGATACCCATGATTGTCCGCGATATGATTTGCGCGGCAAGCATGCTGAAGGTAAAGCCGTTGCCGCCAAAGCCCAGCGCGGTGTAGACCCTTTTGTAGCGGGGCACCAACCCGATGACGGGCATTCCGGTTTCGCTTTCGCCGAAATTTCCCGTCCACGCATAGTGCGGTTCAAAATCGACCCGGGGAAAAATGCGGCTTGCCATCTTGGCGATCTTCGCCGATTTCCTGCCGATGAGGCGATCTCTTTTATCTTCATCGGAGAAGGCTTCGTCCGCGCCACCTACCAGAACCCGTCCGTCGAGCGTGGTTCGCATATAGAGATAGGGATCGGCCGCTTGCCAAACCAGCTCCCGTCCCCGCCAGAGGTTGCGCCGCTGTGGCCGCGTAGCGATAGCCCAAGTTGAAATAACCTTGAGACCTTTGGGCTGCATGATTTTGGGCAGTTCATAGCCCGTGCACATCACGGCATGCTTAGCGATAATGCGGCGGCCATCGGCGGCCAGCACGCTTATCCCGGTGCTGCTTTCATCGAGCTCGATTGCGTCAAAGGGGCTCACCACTTTGCCGCCGCGCGCGCGGAACCGACGCCACAGGCCGACAACCATTTTGACGGGATCGGCTTCGCCATTGCCAAGCGACAAAATCGCGCCGGGTTTGGCTATGCCGGCGAGTTGTTGAAGTTCCTTGGCGGTGATGAATTCCGAGCGCAGCCCCAGCCGCTGGCGTTCCTTAGCTTCGCGCTTCAGCCCCGTCACATCCAAGACATTCCCCGGCAAATAGATGGTGGAGCGCTGGCGGAAATCGCAATCGATTCCCAAATCGTAAATTCGCTCGCCCAAGTCCCGAACGGCGCTGGCCGATCTCAACCATGCCCGGGCTGAACGTTCACGCCCCACCTTCCGGTTCAGCACAGTCAGAGGCGTATCCAATTCGAACTGCAGCAATGAGGTGCTTGCCGGCGTTGAGCCGGTCATTGGGGCTCGCCGGTCGACCGCCACGACACTCAGCCCGGAATTCAACAGCGCATCGGCCATCAGCGCCCCGGAAATCCCCGTGCCGACGACAACCACGTCGGGCCTTTCGTGCCCGACCAGTGTGCCGGTCTCAATTTTCGGTTGATGACGCTTCTGCCACACGGATCTGCCTGTCCGGAGATCGCGGTTCTGGGTGAGCATTGCTAGCGTTCGCCCTTGCGGTAAGGGACCATCAAGGCGCGGGGGTAAGCAGCGCGGCGCGACATCACGATCAAGGCCAGGATCGACAGGACGAATGGCAGCATGAGAAACACTTGATAGGGCACATAGGCACCGGCGAGCTGCTGCAGCCTGAGCTGATAGGCATCGAAGGCGCCAAACAGCAGTGCTCCGAGCAGCGCCTTGCCGGGCCGCCATGAGCCGAAGACGACGAGCGCCACCGCGATCCAGCCGCGGCCGTTGATCATTTCGAAAAAGAACGAGTTAAAGGCCGAAAGCGTCAGGAAGCTGCCGCCAATGCCCATGAGTGCGCTGCCGAACATCACCGCCGATATGCGCACCCAGATGACGTCGACTCCCTGGGCTTCGGCGGCTTGCGGATTTTCGCCGACGGTTCTTACCGCCAGGCCCGCCGGTGTCCGGTACAGCAGCCAGCCGACCAGGGCCACGGCGATAAAGGCCAGATAGGTAAGGGGCGTTTGCCGGAACAACGCCTCGCCCACGACTGGAATGTCCGAGAGGAGCGGTATGGCCCAGGGCTGGAAAGGTTCGATCTTGGGCGGTGACGTGACTTGCGGAAATATCAGGCGATAGGCGTAATAGGAAAGCGATGTCGCCAGCAGGGTGATGCCGATCCCCGTTACATGCTGCGATAGTCCCAGGGGCACGACGAGGAAACCGTGCAGCAGGCCGAAAGCCGCGCCCACCACCGCCGCCATCATTACGCCGAACCATAAATCACCGCCCAGGAAAACCGTTAGCCAGCCGGCGAATGCGCCCGCCGTCATGATGCCCTCGATACCGAGATTGAGCACGCCCGCCCGCTCGCAGATCAATTCGCCGAGCGTTGCAAAAATGAGCGGCGAGGCGATGCGGACCGCCGCCGCCCACAGCGAAGCCGTGAACAGGATTTCAAGCGCGTCCATGGGATCTCCACCGCATGCGGTAGCGCGTCATCATGACGGCGGTGACCATGGAGAGAAGTGACACCGCGACCATGACATGGGCGATATAACTGGGCACGCCCGCCGTCCGGCTCATGGCATCGGCGCCGACGAACACCGCGGCCACGAAAATCGCCGCGGCAATCACGCCCACGGGATGGAGCAGGGCCAGCATGGCGACGACAATGCCCGTGTAACCAAAGCCCGGCGACAGATCGAGGGTGAGATTGCCCTTAAGCCCCGTAACCTCCGTCATGCCGGCGAGGCCCGCGAGGCCACCTGACAGCAAGGCGGTTTTGGCCAGCACGCGACCTACCGGGATTCCGGCGAACGAGGCGGCCTTTGGGCTGTGACCGACAGCGCGCATTTCATAGCCGAGTGCTGTCTTGCGGTCGATAAACCACACGATCAACGCCGCTGCCGTGGCAATCACGAACCCGAAATGCAGGCGCTTGCCTTCCACCAGCTTGGGCAGTTGCGCCTCGGCGATCACCCTTCGCGACTGCGGCCAGCCGAGACCCAGCGGGTCTTTCAGGGGACCTTCGAGCAGCATGCTGACAAACAGGAGCGCCACGAAGTTCAGAAGCAGCGTGGTCACCACTTCGTCCACGCCGAAGCGGGTCTTGAGAAACGTCGGCACCGACAGCACCAGCGCGCCGCCAAGCATGGCGGCCGCCATCAGCACGGGGATCAGGATAGGCTGGGGCAGCGGCAGCAACCCGGTTCCCAGAACAACAGTCATCACAGCGCCTGCATAAAGCTGGGCTTCGGCGCCGATGTTCCACAATTTGGCGCGGAACGCCACGGCCACGGCGAGGCCGGTGAAGATCAGCGGCGTGGCGCGGGTGAGTGTTTCGAGAAAGGCGAATTGCGAACCTGCCGCTCCTTTGATCATCAAGCCCAGCACCGAGAAGGGAGAAGCGCCGGACAGCATTACCAGAAAAGCGCAAAAGACCACCGAGGCGGCCAGCGCCACCACGGGAAAACCGATCAAGATGAGCAGGGGGCGTTTGCCGCGCGGTTCAAGCCGCATCGGCGGCGCTCTCTGGCTCGAAACCCTGGCCCGCCATCATCAAACCCAATTGCTGAATCGTCACATCACGGCGCGGCATTGACGGAGAAAGCCGTCCCCGATGGATGACAGCGATGCGGTCGGCGAGCGACAGCAATTCGTCAAGATCTTCGGAAATCAGCAGGATGGCGGCGCCGCGTTTGCGCGCCGCCAGCAATTGCTCGTGGACGTAAGCGATGGCGCCCACATCGAGGCCGCGCGTTGGCTGGTTGGCGAGTATCACCCGCGGACCATTGGACATGACCCGGCCAAGAATGAGTTTCTGCATATTGCCGCCCGACAGGAGCCGCACGCGAGCCTCTGGTGAAGGGCATTTCACACCATAGTCGGCAATGATTTTTTCCGCGAAAGCGCGGGCTTTCGTCCAGTCGATCAATCCGCCCCTGGCAAATCCCGAGCCGCGGTAACTTTCCGAGATCATATTCTCGGTGACCGTCATGTCGCCAATCAAACCCTCGGCCTGGCGGTCTTCGGGGATGCGGGCAACGCCGTTGGCCACCATGACGCGGGGCGAGACTTCCGCAAGCAGGGCGCCATCGAGCATGATCGTTCCCGAGGCAGGGGCCACGACGCCGCCAAACACATCGGCGAGGAGGCTCTGGCCGTTGCCGGAGACACCGGCAATTCCCATGATCTCGCCGGCGCGGACTTCAAGTGTAATATCGTCAAGATGCTTCGCCGCATTTCGCGCGCTGATGTTGCACAGGCTAAGCACGGCATCGCCCGGTTCCTGGGGTTCCGCCTTGGCTTGGGGAATATTGCGGCCGACCATCAGTTCGGCGAGCTCCGCCCGCGTTGCGCCCGCCACATCGCGCTCCGCCACCAGCTTTCCGCTGCGCAATACGGCCACGCGGTGGCATGCGGCCAGAATTTCCTTGAGCTTGTGGGATATGAAAATAATCGACAATCCCTTGGCGACAAAGCGTTTCAAGGTGTCGAAAAGCGAAGCCGATTCCTGCGGCGTCAGCACGGCTGTCGGCTCATCGAGGATGAGAATCTTCGCCTCGCGGTAAAGCGCCTTGAGAACAGCGACACGCTGGCGTTCACCCACCGAAAGGGTTGCCACGGTGGCATCGGGATTGACCTCAAGCCCGAATGTCCGGCCGAGTTCGCGGATACGCCGCCTAGCCCCTCCACGATCGGTCGACAGTGACCAGAAGGATTCGGTGCCGAGAACGATATTGTCGAGAACCGTCAAATTGTCGGCCAGGGTGAAATGCTGATGCACCATGCCGATGCCTGCGGCGATGGCCGCTCCCGGCGAACCCGGTTGGAGCGCCCTTCCTTCGATCTCGATTGCACCCTCATCGGCTACATAGTGGCCGAACAGGATATTCATCAGCGTGGTTTTGCCGGCCCCGTTTTCGCCGAGGAGGCCCACGATCTCGCCCCGCTTGAGGGAGAGCGAAATCGCGTCATTGGCGGTAAGCGAACCGAAACGCTTGGTGATGCCGGAGAGCTGGAGAACAATCTCCCGCTCCCCGGCGCCCTGACCGGTCATGGTTTATGAGGACTTGGGTTCGTTGTCGTCGATGGTGACCGTGAAGCTGCCGGACTTGATCTCGGCTTCCTTGGCGGTGACCTTGGCCATCACGTCGGCTGGAACCTTGCCTTCGAACGTGCCGAGCGGCGCCAGGCTGCATCCACCGGCCTTCATGAAGGAATACTGGCCGTAATCGTCGGCCTTGAAGGCCCCGGCGTTGATCGCGGCAATTGCCGCATCGAGCGTGGGTTCGAAGTGCCAGAGTGCGGAGGCAACGACGGTATCGGGATAGTCGGCCTGGGTGTCGATCACGTTGCCGACCGCCAGCACGCCTTTTTCCTTGGCGGCATCGGACACGCCGAAACGCTCCGCATACAGAAGATCGGCGCCTGCGTCGACTTGTGCGAGGGCGGTTTCCTTGGCTTTCGGCGGATCAAACCAAGACCCGATGAAAGCGACCTGGAACTTTGCGTCCGCGCGGGTTTCCGCGACACCGGCCATGAAGGCATTCATCAGCCGGTTCACTTCCGGAATAGGATACCCGCCGACCATGCCGATGTTGCCCGACTTGGTCATGGCGCCGGCGATCATGCCGGTCAGATAGGAGGCGTCCTGAATGTAATTGTCGAACACCGCGAAATTGGGCGCGGCCGCTGCATCGGGCTTGAAGCTTGAGCCGATCAGGAAGGCGCGGTCGGGATAATCCTTGGCGACGGCGCGGGCGGCGTCTTCCACGGCGAAGGCTTCACCCACGATGAGCTGATGACCCGCCTCGCAGTATTCGCGCATGACGCGCTCGTAGTCGGTGTTGGAAACCTTTTCCGAGAACACATATTCGATATCGCCGCGGTCCTTCGCCGTGTTCGCCGCCTTGTTGATCCGGCTCACCCATTGCTGCTCAACCGGCACCGTATAAATTGCCGCCGTCTTGATCGGTCCGGCGGCGCGGGCGATATGCGGCAACAGGCCCGTCAGCGGCAGAACGGAACCCGCCGCGGCAAATTTCAGTAACTGGCGCCGGTTGGCGCGGAAGATGTTATGGGTCATGGTTTTCCTCTCCTGCAGGGGACTCCGCCCCAATTCGATTACTCTACATTGAAATGCTTTTTTGTCCAGACGGTCAAAACAGGACCTATGGCACGTTCCGCACCGCGCCTTTTGCAGCGCTGGTGGCAAACGCAGCGTAGGCCCGAAGCGCCGTCGTAACCTTGCGTGGGCGCTTCTCGGCAGGCTTCCAGGCATTGGCGCCCTTGGCCACCATGTCGCGCCGGCGCCTGACGAGTTCGTCGTCGCTCACCGCCAGATGGATGCTGCGGTTGGGAATGTCGATTTCGATCATATCCCCCGGATTAACCAAACCGATGAGGCCGCCTTCTTCCGCTTCCGGCGAGATGTGGCCGATGGAGAGGCCGGATGTGCCGCCTGAGAAGCGCCCGTCGGTGACGAGGGCGCAGACCTTTCCCAGGCCCTTCGATTTTATGTAGCTGGTGGGATAGAGCATTTCCTGCATGCCGGGACCGCCGCGCGGGCCTTCATAGCGGATGACGACAACATCGCCTGCCTTAACTTTGCCGGTGAGGATGCCGCTCACCGCAGTATCCTGACTTTCAAAAACCACGGCGGGGCCTGCGAACTTGAGGATCGATTCATCGACGCCCGCGGTCTTGACGATACAGCCTTCGGTGGAGAGATTGCCTTTGAGAACCGCAAGGCCGCCGTCCTTCGAGAACGGATGCTCGGGATTGCGGATGACACCCGTGTCGCGGTTAAGATCGAGGTCGTCCCAGCGGCGGGATTGACTGAAGGCCACCTGGGTTGGAACGCCTCCCGGGGCCGCCAGGTAGAACTGGCGCACGGAGTCGCTCTTGGTGCGGCTTATGTCCCAGCGGTCGATGGCTTCGCCGATGCTGACTGTGTGCACCGTAGGCGGTTCGCGGTTGATGAGGCCTGCCCGGTCGAGTTGGCCCAAGATCGCCATGATGCCGCCGGCGCGATGCACGTCTTCCACGTGAACGTCGGCCTTGGCGGGAGCGACCTTGCACAGCACCGGCACGCGCCTCGACAGGCGGTCGATATCCTGCAAGGTGAAATCGAGGTTCGCCTCATGGGCGGCGGCGAGAATGTGCAGCACCGTGTTGGTGGAGCCCCCCATGGCGATATCGAGGGTCATGGCATTCTCGAAGGCGGCGAAATTCGCGATATTGCGCGGCAGGGCGCTAGCGTCGTCCTGCTCATAGTAGCGCCTGGCGAGATCGACGATGACATGGCCTGCTTCGAGGAATAGCCGCTTGCGATCGGAATGAGTTGCCAGCACCGAGCCATTGCCCGGCAACGAAAGCCCTAGCGCCTCGGTCAGGCAATTCATGGAATTGGCGGTGAACATGCCGGAGCAAGAGCCACAGGTGGGACAGGCTGAGCGCTCCATCACCTTGACGTCTTCATCGGAAACCCTGTCGTCGGCCGCGGCCACCATGGCATCCACAAGATCGACGGCGCGCGTTTCGCCGCTCTTGAGGATGACCTTGCCCGCTTCCATGGGGCCGCCTGACACAAACACCGCAGGAACATTGAGCCGGAGCGCTGCCATCAGCATGCCGGGCGTGATCTTGTCGCAATTGGAAATGCACACCATGGCGTCGGCGCAGTGGGCGTTCACCATGTACTCCACGCTATCGGCGATAATCTCGCGCGACGGCAGAGAATAGAGCATGCCGTCGTGGCCCATGGCGATGCCGTCATCGACGGCGATGGTGTTGAACTCCTTGGCGACACCGCCCGCCGCTTCGATTTCGCGGGCCACCATCTGGCCCAGGTCCTTGAGGTGGACGTGACCTGGCACGAACTGGGTGAAGGAATTGACCACGGCAATGATGGGCTTGCCGAAGTCCTCGTCCTTCATGCCGGTGGCGCGCCAAAGCCCGCGGGCTCCGGCCATATTGCGGCCATGGGTGGTGGTGCGTGATCGGTAGGCAGGCATGGGGGGTCCTTTGAACGGGATAAGCCGAGTGTCTGGCGCCTTATATAGCGAATGTGCCGTCCGGGGGCCAAAAAATTAAAGCAATTGGCGATTGCCAAGGGCGGGCACCGGTATGGTATGGAGCGGGAAAGGAGGGGAGAAACATGCAGGAAAATGGCGCGCTCAGCCTCACGCCGAAAGCAGCACGAGCTTTGATTAAAGGGGCGCTGATGGGAGCGGGAACCGCGCCCGGCAACGCCACCTATTTCACCGATGCCATCCTCGATACGGAATTGAGCGGGCTTTCCGGCCATGGCTTCTATTGGCTGCAATATTATTGCGAGCATTTGAAAAGCGGCAAGGTGGATGGCCGCGCCAAGCCTTCGGTTAAAAAGGTATCGCCAGTTGCCTTCCGCGTCGATGCGAAACGGGGCTTCGCCCATCCGGCCATCGAAGCGGGATTTGCCAAGCTCATTCCGGCAGCCAAAAAGCAGGGGATTGCCGCAATGGCGGTGTACAATTCCTACAATGCCGCAACGCTCGGGTATCACACGGGCTATCTTGCAAAGCACGGCCTCCTTGCTTTTGGCTTCACCAATTCCAGTCCGACGATCGCTCCCGTGGGCGGGCGCACGCCGGTGATCGGCACCAACCCCATGTCCTTCGCCGTGCCCGGAAAGGTCGGCAAGATTGCCTTTCTCATAGACCAATCGTCGTCGGCGATCGCCTGGACGGCGGTGAAACGCGCCGCCGAAGAAGGAAAGCCCATCCCGCTCGGCTGGGCGCTTGATCCCGAGGGCAAGCCCACCACCGATCCCCAGCTCGGTCTCGCAGGCTCGATGGCGCCGGCCGGCGGCTACAAGGGATTCAGCCAAGGGCTTATGGTCGAGGTGATGTGCGCGGCACTCGCAGGGGCAAACCTTGGCCCGCAAATGGGTTCTTTCACGGAAAATGATGGAAAGCCCATCGGCTGCGGCCAGTTTTTCATCGCCATCGACCCGGATGCCTTTTCGGGGGGCGCCTTTGCCAGGCAGGTTAGGGCGTTGGCCAAATCCATCAACGCGCAAGAAGGGGCGCGCCTGCCCAATTCGCGGCGGGAGGCGAACCAGAAACATCTGGCGAAGGACGGCTTGCCCATCAAACGGACGCTTTATGAGCGTCTGAAAAGTTTCGCTTGAGGAATCCCGCGATGCGGCCTGCTTCATCGCCACGCCGCCGCCGTGTTGGTGATATCGTCCAGAGACGTTGGCACCAGCTCCGCAATCACCTGCCGCGAAGCCGCCTCATCTCGGACGACGAGGTCGAGCGCATTCATCTCGCGGCGCTGAAGCTTCTCGAGACCATCGGCATCCGTTGCGCGGTGAAGGAGGCGCGCGACATTTTCGCGAAGGCCGGGGCCAACATCGATGAAACTGACGGGCGCGTGCGGGTTGGGCGGGACATCGTGGAAGCCGCGCTCAAGACGGTTCCTTCGGAACTCACGTTGAACCCGCGCAACCCCGGGCGGGCCGTTTGCCTGGGTGGCGACATGATGACGACGGCCGCGGTGATGGGCCCGCCCAATTGCACCGACTTGCTGCGCGGCAGGCGTTCGGGGTCGCTCACCGATTTCTCGGAACTTCTCAAACTCACGCAGTTCTTCAATGTGGTGCAGATGAACGGCTGGCCGGTGGAGCCGCTCGATATCGAGGTGAAGTTCCGGCATCTGGACGCGGCCTTTGCCATGCTGACGCTCACCGACAAGGTGCCCTATGTCTTCTGCCAAAGCCGCCAACGCATCGCCGACGTGCTGAGCATGTGCGCCATGGCGCGCGGCGAAACGCTGGAACAATTCTCGGCACGGCCCGGTGTATTCTCGATCATCAACACCAACACGCCGCTGCAATACGACATCCCCATGACCATCGGTGTCATGGATATGGCGCGTTATGGCCAGCCGACGTTACTAACACCTTTCGTCATGGCGGGGGCTTCCACACCCGCCACCATCGCCAGCGCCATGGCGCTCAACACGGCGGAAGTTCTCTTCGGTGTCACACTTTCGCAACTGGTCCGTCCCGGCGCACCCATACTCTATGGCTGTGCCGCCAACTGCGCCGACATGAAAACCGGGGCGCCCGCCGATGGGCGCGCCGACATGCTCAAATGCACGATTATCGGCGGGCAGATGGCGCGGCGCTACGGCCTCCCCTTGCGCTCGTCCAACTTCAGCGGCTCGAACATTCCGGATTTCGCTTCGGGATTTGAATCGGCCAATGCCGTGTTCGCGGCCCTGAGCGCCGGGTCCAATCTGCTGATGCATGCGGCGGGCTGGGTCGAGGGCGGCCTGTGCGCTTCCTACGAAAAATTCGTACTCGATTGCGAAATCGTGCAAACCATGTCGCATATGCTGGAGCCCGTCAGGGTCGACTCCGATACATTGGCGCTCGATGAAATCGCAAGCGTGGGCCCCGGCGGGCATTTCTTCGGAACGGAACGCACTATCGCCACCGTCGAGACGGCCTTCTACCGCCCGCTGATTTCCACGACGCAGAACTATGGCGCCTGGATGGAAGCAGGCGGCAAGAACGCCGCCGAACGCGCCACGGCCATTTGGCAGGAGGCGTTGAATTGCTACACCGAACCCGCCATAGACCCCGGCATCCGCGAGGCGCTTGAGGCGTTCGTGGCAAAGCGCCGGGAAGAGGGCGGCGCGCCGATCGATTGAGGTTTTCATGTCCGAGCAATTTCCTGCCCTGTTCAAACCCATGCAACTTCGCCACAAAACGCTGCGCAATCGCATCGTCTTCGGCGCCCATACGGCCAACATGTCCGATATGGGCCTGCCGGGTGAGCGTCATCGCGGTTATTATGAGGAGCGGGCGCGGGGAGGTACTGCGATGATCGTGGTGGAGCCCGTGCCGGTGCATCGCACAGCCGTTCTGACGCGCGGCAATTTCCGCCATTCGACTGACGAGATCATTCCGCCTTTCCGCAAAATCACCGATGCGGTGCATAGCCATGGCGCGGTCATCTGCCACCAGCTTTATCATGTGGGCCAGCATGGCGATTTCGATAACTCCTATGAACCCAACTGGTCGCCATCGGGGCTTCCGTCATTTCACGATTCCGATGGTAGCCATAAAATGACCGAGGCCGAGATCGAGGAGATCATCGAGGGTTTCGTGCAGGCAGCGCGGCGCGCCAAGGAATCAGGCTTCGACGGTATCGAACTCTTCGCTGCCTACAACGCCATCATCGATCAGTTCTGGCTACCGTTCAACAACCGGCGCGACGACAAATGGGGCGGACCCTTCGACAACCGCATGCGCTTCTCGCGCACCATCATGGAGCGTATCCGCAAGATGGCGGGCGATGATTTCATCATTGGGCTGGCCGTCAACATGGACCCGGACGCCGCCGTCTCCCAAACGATCGAGCAGTTGCAAGAGATCGTGGCCTGGCACGATGAACGCCAACTCATGGACTATGTGACCTGCGGCACGGGAAGCTATTTCGCCGGTCAGGCCATTATTCCGAACGTCTTCTTCGCCGACAAGCTGGGCGCGCCACATGCCGAAGCTCTCAAACAGGTGGTGAAGCATGCCAAGGTGCAATGCGAAAGCCATATCCGTACGCCGGAAAACGCCAACCAGGTGATAGCTTCGGGACAAGCCGACATGGTGTCGATCGTGCGCGGCCAGATTGCCGATCCGCATCTTGCCAACAAGGCACGCGAGGGGCGCCCGGAAGATATCCGCCCTTGCCTCTCCTGCAACCAGATGTGCTGGGGCAGGCGGTCGCGCGACTACTGGATTTCATGCCTCATCAATCCAAGCGCCGGGCGCGAATTCGAATGGGGCGGCGACCGCTTCACGCCGGCCGCGAAGCCGAGAACGGTGCTAGTGGTAGGTGGCGGCGTCGCGGGCCTTGAAGCGGCGCGCGTTGCCGCCGAACGCGGGCACCGTGTGACATTGGTGGAAGCCTCGGACAAGCTTGGCGGGCAGTTCCGGCTTGCAGGGATGCAGCCACGGCGCCAGCAGATCATCGACTTCCTCGATTGGTACGAACGGCAGCTCACCAAATTGCAGGTTTCCGTCAAACTCAATGCGCCATGGGACGCGGCCGACGTCAAGGCTTTCGGCGCTGATGAGGTCATCATCGCCACGGGATCGCAGCCCGACGGCAGGGGATTCCAGCGGGCGCTGCCGGAACTTGAGGCACTGCCCGGTCTTGAGCGCGGTAATGTGTGGAGTGCCGAGGATGTGATGGGCCGCACCGCCCGCTTGGGCAAACGGGTTCTGGTGCTGGATGAAACAGCGAACTGGAAAGGCGGCGGCACGGCGCTCCACCTCGCCGAGGCGGGGCACGAGGTAACTGTCTTGACGCCCGCCGCCTCGGTGATGTTGGAGATGGCGCGCACCCATGCCGAGGTTAATCTCCGCGCCCGATTGCGCGAACTCGGTGCGAAGTTAATTACCGAAGCGGCGTTGCGCGAATGGCATGGCGATGGCGCAACGATCTTTTGCTTCGGCGGACCCGATGAACGAATCCCGGCGGATTCGCTGGTAATCGCCGCCACGAATGCCTCCGAAAGCGGCATTGCCGATGAACTTGGCGCCCCCGCCATCGGCGATGCCGTGGCTGCCCGCACCGCAGTGATGGCGATCTACGAAGGCCGCAAGCTGGCGATGCAATTGTAGCGCGAAAAGTTATTATCAACGGAGTATGCGATGCCACTGCCGAAACGGCTTCTCGAAGGCTACGCCAATTTTCGCCAGGGGCGCTATGCCTCCGAGGCGGAGCGCTATCTAAAGCTTGGGGAGGGCGCGCAACAGCCCTCGGTCATGATGATCGCCTGTTGCGATTCCCGCGCGGCGCCTGAAACGATATTCGATGCGGGTCCGGGAGAAATATTCGTGGTGCGCAATGTCGCCAATCTGGTGCCCCCCTATACGCCAGACGGCGGCCATCATGCCACCAGCGCGGCGCTGGAGTATGCGGTCTTGTCGATAGGCGTCCGGGATATTATTGTGATGGGGCACGGGAGGTGCGGTGGTATCCGCACGGCAATCCAGTCCGCAGGCCCTCTGAGCCACACGGATTTCATCGGGAGCTGGATGCGCGCCATAAAGGACGTGGCCAGCGCAGTGCCCCATGATGACGGGGCCAGTGCCGAGAACCATGAGCGCCACATCGAGCGGGCCTCGATCGAACACTCGATTGCAAACCTGCGCACCTTTCCGTGGATCAGGACGAAGGAAACCCGCAAGGAATTGGCGATCCATGGCGCATGGTTCGACATTTCGATGGGCGAGCTCCATGCCTATGATGAGCAAGCCGCGGACTGGCGGCTTGTTAGCTGAGTATTTTATTGTTTTCCCTCTCATCATGCCCGGATTTGATCCGGACATCTTTACGAGAATGCCCGCACTCGATGCACTGCTGTCCGCTTAAGGACGATCAGGATGGCAGTTTGCGGAGCTGCCCGCTTTTACCCTTCCCCGCGAGGGGGGAAGGGGAAAAAGTTTTGGGCTTCGGTCAGGCCAGGAGTCCGCAAACCCACGCAATGATTGATATTCCTAACTTTCTCTACATCCTTAACCGGACAACGGTGCGTCAAGCGCGGGCATGATGAGAAAGGGAATGCCTTCCCCGGCCTAACCTAAGGAGAAAAGGTCATAAGGGTTTAAGGTCCGCTTCGATTTGGGTGCGCCGCTGTTCGAGGAAGGGCGGCAGGGACAGGGTTTTGCCGAGGTTGTCCAAGGTTTCGTCGGTGGCGAAACCGGGTCCGTCGGTGGCGATTTCGAAGAGAATTCCATTGGGTTCGCGGAAGTAGAGGCTCTTGAACCAGAAACGATCCACGGGGCCGCTGTTGGCGATGCGCTTGTCCTTGAGGCGTTGCGCCCAGGCCTGATAATCCGCAGACGGAATGTTGAAGGCAACATGATGGACGCCGCCAGCGCCTTGGGACGCCTGCGGCAGGTTAGGCTCGACAGCCACATGAAGTTCCGCCACCGGACCAACGCCCGCCATCCTGTAGACATGGGTGTCGCCGTAGCGTCTGTCCGGAGTCATGTTCATAACGTCAGTCAGCACTCGGGCGGTAGGCTCGAGATCGGGCACGCTGATAGTGACGGCCCCCAAACCCCGTATTTGATGCTCCGACGCAACTGGGCTACCGCTCCAGGCATGGGCCTCGCCCACGCCGCCGTCGTCCACAAGGCTCAGGCGCTGGCCCTCATGGTCCTCGAAATCGAGGGTGAGACGGCCGTCACGCACTTGCATTTTCTGGTGTTTGATGCCGAGTGCGGTCAGCCGGTTCGACCAATAGTCAAAGGATTTTTCGCCGCCGATGCGAAAGCCCGTGTGGCAGATCGAATTGGTGCCGCGGCGCTCCGCGCCCACCGGCCAGTCGAAGAAGGTGATATCGGTACCGGGCGAACCCACACTATCGGCGTAAAACAGGTGATAGGCGCTGGGATCATCCTGGTTGACGGTTTTCTTGACGAGCCGCAATCCCAGCGATTGCGTGTAGAATTTATAATTGCCCGGCGCATCGGCAGTTATGGCGGTGAGGTGGTGGAAGCCTTTGAGTTCCATACCTCACCCGCCCTGAATTCGCGGCAGCAGATAAATTTCAGCGCCCGGCGGAAATTTTTCGCCCCAACTGTCGCGGAAAATCTTGCCGTTGATTGAAACGGCGATGCCGCGCGCGATGTGAGGCGCCATACCCGGATATTGCTCTTCGAGCTTGCGGAACATCTCGCGGATGCCTTGGGCCTCGATCTCCACCGAGGAGGCTCCGCTCGCGGCGGGACGAAGCGCTCCCCAGAGATGGACTTCGACCATCAGTGCTTTCTGGCGTCGTCAATCGCTTTCAGAATGCGCGGCGGCGACATGGGCACATGGGTCATGCGCACGCCTGCCGCATTCGATACGGCATTGGCGACCGCGGCGAGCGGCGGAACGATCGAGGTTTCGCCAACGCCGCGCACGCCATAGGGATGGTTGGGGTTGGGGATCTCGAGGATTACCGTGTCGATGAAAGGCAGATCGGAGCAGACGGGGATGCGGTAATCGAGAAAGCCCGCGTTCTGCAAGCGGCCATCCTTGCCGTAGATATATTCCTCGTTGAGAGCCCAGCCGATGCCTTGTGCGGCACCCCCCTGGTACTGGCCTTCGACGTAGGTGGGATGCACGGCTTTGCCGGCGTCCTGTATGACGGTGTAGCGCACGATGTTGGTCTTGCCGGTTTCGGGATCGACTTCGACATCGCAAATATGCGTTGCAAAAGATACTCCCGCGCCATCGGCCACGAGCTCGTTGTGGCCGGCGATGGGCCCGCCTGTATTGCCCGCGGCGGCAGCGATCTCCTTGAGCGACAGCGGGCCCAAATTGCCGTGGGATTCACCTGTGGCCTTCGCGTAACCATCTTCCCAAACGACATCATCGATTGGAATCTCCCAGGTTTTCGCGGCGCGCTCACGCAGCACCTGGATGGCATTGCGGGCGGCGAAAACCGTCGCCATGCCGGAAGAGAACGTGCCACGGCTGCCGTCGGTCATGTCGTTGTGGCCAAGCGTGCCGGTATCGCCGATGACAACTTTCACCTGTTCGTAGGGGATGCCCAATTCCTCCGCGGCGATGAGTGTCAGGGAGGCGCGGGAACCGCCAACGTCGATGGTGCCGACCGTAACTGTCACGGTTCCATCGACGCCGACATTGATATCAGTGCAGGTCTGGCCGCCGAAATTGAACCAGAAACCGCAAGCCATGCCGCGCCCCTGGTTCTTGCCGAGTGAGGCCTTCATGTGCGGATGATTTTTTGCCGCCTCCAGAGTCGGGCCTATCCCAATCGGACCATAAACAGGGCCGTAGGACGATTTGGTACCTTCCTTGGCTGCGTTCCTGAGGCGGAATTCGACTGAGTCCATGCCGAGCTTGAGGGCGAGTTCGTCGACCACGCTTTCAACGGCGAAAGCCGCCATCGGTGCCGACGGCGCGCGATAGGCCGCTGTCTTGGGGCGATTGACCACAACCTCGTAACCCACCGACTTGACGTTCTTCAAATCGTAGCAGGCAAAGGATGTCATGGCCCCAAGCTCGGCCCAGGCGCCGAGATAGGGGCCGCCCGAATAACGCAGCGTTGCTTCCGCGGCGACGATGGTGCCGTCTTTCCTGGCGCCGATCTTCACGTCGATCGAAGTGGCGTTTGTGGGGCCGGAGGCGCGGAACACTTCATCGCGGGTCATCACCAGTTTCACCGGGCGGTTGGCCTTGCGCGACAGCGCCAGTGCCACGGGCTCGGCCCACACATGGGTTTTGCCGCCGAAGCCGCCGCCGATCTCAGAGGCGGTGACGCGCAGCTTGGAAACGTCCATCCCTAAAAGCTGGGCGCAGGTGTTGCGATAAACGAAATGCCCCTGAGTGCAAACCCACAGTTCGCCCTGGCCGTCGGGACCGACGCTGGCAAGGCAGGCGTGCGGCTCGATATAACCCTGGTGCGTCTGCTCGGTCTTGAAACTCCGCTCGATGACGATATCGGCTTCGCTGAAACCCGCTTCGACATCGCCATGACCATATTCGGTGCGCTAGGCGACATTGGAGGCCTTCTTCGGCTTGGGG
>JBKKDI010000243.1:0-2939 GCA_046708645.1 Aestuariivirga sp. | reverse complement strand
CGCCCTCATGCCCGATCCTGACGCGGTGACCCAGCTTCCCTGGCGCCCAAATGTGGCCTTCATTCCAGGCCAGCTTCATTATCACGAAAAGCCCTACTCCATGTGCACGCGCTCGATCCTGGCAAAGCAGGTCGAGCGTGCCGCTAGAATGGGCTTCAAGTTTAACCTCGGTATCGAATGTGAAGTCTATATAGTTCGCAAGGATGCGGCTGCCCACAACGGTATCGCGCCCAACGACCCCCGGGATAACATCCCGAGAGCCGCTTACGACGCTTCACTCACCCTCATCAACATGGACTTCCTCAACGACGTCGTCTCGTCGATGAACAAGCTCGGGTGGGATGTCTACTCATTCGACCATGAGGACGCGAACGGCCAGTTCGAGTTCGACTTCGCCTATTCCGACGTCATGACCATGGCCGACCGCTTCATCACTTGGCGTCTGATGATGAAAGAAATCGCCCGCAGGCACGGCTGGGAAGCCACCATGATGCCCAAGCCCTACGCCGACCGCACCGGCTCGGGTGCCCACTTTAACATGTCGCTTGAGGACCTCAAAACGGGCAAGAATATTTCCGGCGATGCCGACGACAAGCGGGGCTGCGGCCTGTCCAAGACGGCTTATCAATTTCTCGGCGGCCTGCGCAAGCACGCCGCGGCGATTGTCGCAACCAGTTGCCCGACCGTGAACTCCTACAAGCGGCTCATCAAGTCCGGTTCGATGACCGGGTATACCTGGGCGCCGATCTTCATCTCCTACGGCGGCAATAACCGCACCCATATGTTCCGCGTTCCCATGCTGCGGCCGCAGATTGAGGGTGCCGGTCATGGCGCCGGTAATATCAACCTATCGAGCACACGGTGGGAATGCCGGGCTGTCGATACGGCCACAAATCCCTACCTTTCGGCGGCCATGATGCTGTGCGCCGGCCTTGACGGCATCGAGCAGAACCTGGATCCCGGCGAACCCGATCTGGTCAATATGTACGAGCTTCCTGACCAGGAACTGGAGCGGCGCGGCGTGAGGCAATTGCCGCGCACCTTGCTCGAATCGGTCACAGCCTTCGAACAGGACGATCTCGGCCGCCGGGTGATGGGCGAGGATCTGTTCAAGTCCTACATCGCGCTCAAAAAGTCGGAATGGTGGAGCTATCACAATTCGATCTCTCAATGGGAAATCGATCACTATCTCACTAAATTTTGACGGCGGAGCGCCGCGGTGTTCTTTGGCAAGAAAAACAAGGACGCGAACGGTGAAGTGAAGATGTTCTTCGCCTCCGATCTTCACGGCTCGAATATCTGCTTCAAGAAATTCATCAATAGCGCCAAATTCTACGGCGCCGATGCGCTGGTTCTCGGCGGCGACCTGACCGGCAAGGCCGTCATACCCATCGCCGAACAGGCCGATGGCACCTTTATCACCTTCCATCACGGCGAGTCCGTGACCCTTAAGGCGCACGGCGACTTGGACGAATTCATCAAGCGCTGCGGCAATCTGGGTTTTTACACGGCGGTGATGCCGGAATCGGAATATGTGCGCTTGAAGGCCGATCCCGACGCGCAGTCGGTGCTGTTCAAGAAGCTGGTTCTGGAAAGAGTGCGTGAGTGGGCGGCGCTGGCCGCCGACAAACTCGAGGGCACGGAAATTCCGCTGGTGGCTATTCCTGGCAACGACGATTTCCACGAAATCGACGAGATTTTGACCAGTGCGCCGCATTTCGATTTCCACGAAATGCAGGTCTGCAAATTCAAGGGCGGCTATCAGATGCTTTACTGCGGTGGCTCCACTCCGACGCCGTGGAATACCGAACGCGAGTATTCCGAGGATCAGTTCGTAGCCCGCTTCGCCGCACTCCTACCGCAAGTCACGGACATGAGCAGATGTATCTTTAACGTTCATGTGCCTCCACTCGGCACTGCGCTCGATACCTGCCCCAAGCTTGATCGCAATCTGCAAGTCGTTTACGAAATGGGAATGCCGGTTCAAACACATGCGGGGAGCCAGACGTTGCTGGATGTCATCAAGCAGCACCAGCCTATCCTCGGCCTTCACGGGCATATCCACGAGGGCCGCGCCCGGATCAATATCGGTAAGACCGTATGCATCAATCCGGGCAGTGTCTATCCGGAGGGGATATTGCAGGGTGCATTGATCACGTTGCAGGGAGGAACTGTGGCCTCGGCAAGCCTCACACAGGGGTGAACCGCAAGGCCGGTAACGCGTGCTAAAAACGGAGATCGGGCAAACTAGAATTGGGGAGACAAGCCATGTCGATATCGGATGTAACCGGTGAAAAGCGAATATTCCTGAGAAAGTCCTCGGGCCTCATTAGAACGGCGAGCGGAACCGATACATTCATCTACAATCTGGGTGTGGTCAGCATCGGGCTCGGCGTGGGTTCGATGCTTTTTTATGGACCGGCATTCTACCCGACCGGCAATTTGCTGTGGGGATGCCTTATTGCCGGCATCGCCATGGCCATGATCTCGTTCGGCTTCATCGCCTGGACCGTGACCCTACCGCGCTCCGGCGGAATCTACGTGTTTGGCTCGCGCATCCTGCCGCCGGCATTGGCGCTGACCATGAGTCTGGTCGAAATCTTTGCATGGCTCTTCTATTGCGCCATTGCCGCATATTGGATCGTCATCCTGGCGCTAGCGCCGATGTTTGCCGCGCTCGGTCTTCTCACCGGCAATGAAAGCTTCTCGGCCATTTCAACCTGGATGCTGCAGCCATGGGCCACATTCCTGATCGGAGCGGCAATCCTGGTCCTTTCCGGCATCATCCTGTCGTTCGGCATGCGCTTCTATCTGGTGCTCAACAAATGGGTGTTCATCCTGGCAATGGCGAGCACGGTTTTGCTGATCGTGGTCCTCGCCATGAGCAGACGGGAGCAGTTCGTCGCCAATCTCAATGAGCTCGTCGGCCCGGCGATGGG
>JBKKDI010000242.1:0-2953 GCA_046708645.1 Aestuariivirga sp. | reverse complement strand
GTGATCTGGATGGCGGGCTCCTCGCTTAACTGCGACGCCTTTGCTTTTGCGGGTGCGGCCATGGTGGTGTTATCTCCTGTGTCCGGTTTCAAGCCTGCGTTCCATGAAGATCGAATAGCGCGACATGCCGAAGCAGAAAACCCAGAACATCAGCGCAGCGGTGAAATAGGCCGTCGTGGCGGTTTGCGGCGAGGCCCATTTGGCGTCGTTGGAACTTGTCGTGACAATTTGCAGAAGATCGAAAATCCCGACAATCGAAACCAGCACCGTGTCCTTGAACAGGCTGATAAAGCTGTTGACAATGCCGGGAATGACGATTTTGAGTGCCTGCGGCAGAACGATGAGGCTCATCATTCTCCAATAGGAAAGGCCGAGCGCCTGGGCCGCCTCATATTGGCCTTTCGGAATGGCCTGCAGGCCGCCGCGCACCACTTCCGCCATGTAGGCCGAAGAGAACAGCGCTATGCCGATCAGCGCGCGCATCAGCTTGTCGAAGTTGACGCCCTCGGGCAGGAACAGCGGCAGCATGACGCTGGCCATGAATAGCACCGTGATCAGCGGGACACCGCGCCAAGCCTCGATGAAAACCACCGAGAATGTTTTGACGATCGGCATGTTCGATCGCCGCCCGAGCGCCAGCAGAATGCCAAGCGGCAAGGATGCGACAATCCCGGTAACGGCCACCACCAGGGTAACGAGCAATCCACCCCATTGCGAGGTCTCGACGGGCTGCAGTCCGAAGTCGATTTTCAAGATCAACATAAGGCCAAAGAGAACCGCCGCTCCGATGAGCCAGTTGCGCAGCGCCGCCTGCGCGGCTGGATCGGGCGTTGCCCGCAACTGGATAATGCCGATGGCCCCGCCCGCGGCGAAGAAAGCGGCCGCGGCGATACTTCCCGGCGAAAGCCATCCCACTGCCGTTCGCATGATGCCAAAATCGATGGCGAAGGACGACAGCCAGATCAGAACTCCCAGCCCTGCAAGCGCAAGGCCAAAGCGATTGCTCTGGATTCCCTCCTCAATGCCGAAGGCGAGGAGCGGCAGGAAGGCCGCCGCCAAGGCCAGAATGCTAAATGCGCTGAGAAAGGCCGACGACGACATGGAAAAGTGCCCGCCAGTCAGCAGGATGAGCGCAATCAATGGATAGACGATCAACAAAAACAGGGCATTCCACTTCTTGTAGGGCAGCGACGGGATGAGCATCGGCACCAATGCCGCGGCGCCGATAAAGAAACAGATGTTAACCCGCCAACGCTGGTCGATCGGATAGAAGCCATAAATCCACTGTAGGAATCTTGACTCCACGAAGGGCCAGCAGGCACCGGCGCCTTCCACCGCGCAAACCTCGCGGTTGTCACCGGACCAGACGGCGCTGAATATCGCCCAATCCAGGATTCCCCAGCCGAACCACAGCAGGAAGGCTCCCGCAATAATGCTCACGACAGCATTTCCGACGGTGGGGAAGAGATTGGCAAGAACCCATCCCTGAATGCCAACCATGGAGATCGGAGGCGGCAGCAAGGGCGCATCCTCGGTGCGCAGATAGGCAAGTGTTTCGGTTGAACTCTTCATAGTCAACGCTCAACCAGGCGCATGCGCGCGTTGAACCAGTTCATGAAACCGGAGGTGGTCAGGCTGAGGCTGAGATAGACGATCATCCAGATCATCACGATCTCGACCGCCTGCCCGGTTTGATTCAAGACGGTGCCGCCCGTCGCCACCAGATCGGGATAACCGATTGCAACGGCAAGCGATGAGTTTTTCGTCAGGTTCAGGTATTGGCTGGCGAGCGGCGGAATGATAACCCGCATGGCTTGCGGAATGACCACCAGCCGGGTTGTGATGCCGCTGCGCATGCCTAGGGCGTTAGCCGCTTCGGTCTGGCCGTGGCTTACCGCCTGAATGCCGGCCCGCACGATTTCAGCGATGAACGAGGCCGTATAGATACTGAGCGCCACGAGCAGCGCCATGAATTCCGGGATGATGACGGTGCCGCCGGTGAAGTTGAAGCCGCCCAGCACCGGATAATTGAAAGTGATTGGCCAGCCCACCACCAGCAAACCTAGAACCGGAAGCAACAGGATCATGGCAATTCCGGTCAGGACGTGGGGGAATGGCTCTCCGGTCGCTGCCTGCCGCTGGCGCGCCCAGCCGCGCACGGCGATCGCGCCCAGGATGCCGGCACCCAATCCGGCGAGTCCCAGCCAGGCGCCCCCGCCAAAAACCGTATCGGGCATATTGAGGCCGCGGTTTGACAGGAAAAACATATCGCCGATATTGTATGCTTGCCTGGGGCCCGGCAGCGATTTCAGGACCACGCCATACCAGACGAACATCTGCAGCAGCAGCGGCACATTACGTATCGTCTCGATGTAGAGTGTCGCGATGCTCCTCACCAGCCAGTTTCTCGACAGCCGCATGATGCCGATGATGAAACCGAGAATAGTAGCCAGGACGATGCCGATGGCCGAGACCATCAAGGTGTTGAGGAATCCCGCGATCAGGGCCTGGCCGTAGCTCGACTCGCTGGTAAATTCCACCAGCGATTGGATGAGGTCGAAGCCGGCGGATTTGTTGAGAAATTCAAAGCCCGTGGCGATGTTGCGTTTGGTGAGGTTGGTGATCGTGTTGTGAACGATCTCGTAAGCAAAGAAGCCGACGACAAGCAGCAAAAAGACCTGTACGGCGATCGAACGGATCTTCGGGTCGTTCCAGAACGAGACCTTAGGACGCGCATACGCATCGCTTATGGCCGTCATGCCCGGTTGTCCCCTTGGCGCATGGGTCGCGCCTTCCTCCACAGTATCTGCCGTTTTCCGGTCTTATGTGCGTACGAGAAGAAAGGAGCCCGGATTTTTTCCGGACTCCTCAGACTACTATTCGATCAACGGATCGGCGGCGCGTATTGCAAGCCGCCTTGGGTCCACAGCGCGTTCTTGCCGCGCGCGATCTT
>JBKKDI010000241.1:0-3592 GCA_046708645.1 Aestuariivirga sp. | reverse complement strand
CTCGCCCTATCCCGGCGGCGACAATCGAGGACGGTAAATTGAGAAGCCTCTCCGACACCATCACGCGCCTTGCGGCTTTTCGCGCAAGGCCCGCCTCCCCCAACCTCAGCGATGGCCATGACCGGTTGTCCAATCTAACCGATTTCGGATCCAATCCGGGCGCCTTGCGCGCGCGATTCTACATTCCCGGCGAACTGCCCCGCAATGCGCCCCTCGTTGTCGTGTTGCATGGCTGCACCCAGACGGCGGCGGGCTACGATCACGGTTCCGGCTGGTCGCAACTGGCCGACGAGCAAGGATTTGCGTTGCTGTTTCCCGAGCAGCAGCGCGCCAACAATGCCAGCCTCTGCTTCAACTGGTTCGTGCCAGGCGATATCCAGCGCAATCGCGGCGAGGCGCTGTCCATTCGCCAGATGATCGAAACTTTCGTTGTTGCCCATGGCCTTGACCGCCGCCAGATTTTTGTCACCGGGCTTTCAGCGGGCGGTGCGATGGCGTCTGTCATGTTGGCAACCTATCCCGATATATTTTCGGGCGGCGCCATTCTCGCGGGGCTTCCCTTTGCCAGCGCCACGACGATTCCCGAAGCTTTCGAAAGCATGCGCGGCCATGACGGCCATTCGGAGTTGCACCTGCAAGGTTTGGTGCGGCGCGCCTCCACGCACAAAGGCCCCTGGCCGACCATCTCAATTTGGCAAGGTTCGGCCGATAGCACCGTCGATGCCTCCAATGCCGGGGCTATCGTTGGCCAGTGGCGTGACGTTCATGAGTTGCGTAAAACTCCGTCACGCACGGAAATCGTCGACGGACATACACGGCGCGTCTGGTGCGACGCCAAGGGAAGGCCGTTGATTGAAGAGTACATCATTGCCGGAATGGGCCACGGCACCCCGCTCAAGACCACTGGCGATGATGGCCTGGGAAATGGTGGAGCTTTCATGCTGGACGTCGGAATATCATCGACACGGCATATTGCCCGGTTCTGGGGAATCGTGAAATCGCGCGAAGGTCAAACCGTGAAGGCAGCGCGTGCAAGAATCAAAGCCCAGGTTCCAAGTGCTGACCGCGCGCGCGAAAGGGAGCCAGTTCCCCCGGCTGCCCATATAACCGCTGGGGTTAAAACGATCATTGAGAATGCCCTGCGAAAGGCGGGCCTGATGCGTTAAATGATACCGCGCAAGTACAACGGAAAACAGCATGACTCATTTGTGGGTTAGGGCCGAACAGCGGCCGAACGAGGAGCGCGTGGGGCTGACACCCGCTGGAGCCGCGGCCTTGATCGGCGTTGGCATTCACGTGACCGTGGAGCAAAGCTCCGCCCGCGCCATTCCCATCGACGGCTACAAAGCAGCGGGCTGCGCGATCGCACCCGAAAACGCCTGGCCCAAGGCGCCCGCCGATGCAATTGTCTTCGGCCTGAAGGAGTTTCCGGAAGACGGCATGCCACTGACACACCGCCACATCATGTTCGGCCATGCCTACAAGGGCCAGCCCGCGGGTCAGGTTCTGCTGAAACGGTTCAAGGCAGGAAAAGGCACGCTTTACGACATTGAATATCTGGTGGATGAGAGAGGCAGGCGCGTGGCAGCGTTCGGCTATTGGGCGGGATATGCGGGCGCTGCGATTTCGCTCAAATGCTGGGCGGCACAGCAGCGGGACGGCCTCTGCGGGCCCGTTTCAAAATATTGGAGCAAGACCGCACTGCTTGCCGATCTCAACCGGGAGTTTTCTGGCCTCGTGCGGCCGCGCGCCCTTATCATTGGCGCTCTGGGCCGCGTGGGCACGGGCGCGGCCGATCTTTGCGCCGCACTGGATGTGGCGGTCACCAAATGGGACATTGCAGAAACCGCAAGCGGTGGACCCTTTCCTGAAGTCCTGTTGCACGAGATTTTCCTCAATTGCATCGTGGCGCGGCCGGGCTGTCCGGTCTTCGTGCCCGAAACAGCGAAAACCGCTCCCCGCAAGTTGACGGTGATCGGCGACATCGCCTGCGATCCCACCTCGGATTTCTCGCCGATCAAGGTCTATAACCGGGTAACCGACTGGCAGGCGCCGGCGTTGCGGGTGCATGAAAAGCCGCCACTCGATGTAATGGCCATCGACAATCTGCCGTCGCTGTTGCCCGTGGAGAGCAGCGAAGATTTCGCAGCGCAACTCTTGCCCTCGCTGCTCACACTGGGCAGTCTGAAAGCTGGCGTCTGGGGACGCGCCAAGGCGGAGTTCGACCGTCACACGGCCGGAATGTGAGAGGGACGAGATGGGAACGATTCATTGGTGCGGCACAGGGCTTTCATCGGGACCAGGCCTGCGGCGGCTCATTCACAACGGCCACAAGGTGGTGGTGTGGAACCGCACCGTCGAGAAAGCGCGGGAAGTCGTAGGCGAACTCACCCGGGACATTCGCCCCCATACGCTGGATAGGCTTTCAGCCGCGCTGCAGCCGGGCGATCTTGCAGTGTCCATGCTGCCGGCAGATCATCATGTGAGCATCGCGAAAGCTTGCCTCGCGAAGGGCGCCCATTTCGTCTCCTCGTCATACATCGCACCGGAAATGCGGGCGCTCGATGACGAATTCAAAGCCAAACGACTGGTGTCAATAAATGAAGTGGGCCTCGATCCCGGCATCGATCATCTCATGGCCCATGATCTTGTGGCACGCTACCGCGCGTCGAAAAATTATGATTCCGGCAATGTGTTGAGTTTCACCTCCTATTGCGGTGGCGTGCCAAAAATCCCAAACCCGTTCCGCTACAAGTTCAGCTGGGCACCGGTGGGCGTATTGAAGGCGCTGCGTTCGCCGTCGCGTTCCTTGCGCGATTTCAAGGAACTGCGCGTCGACCGGCCGTGGGACGCCATCACTTCCTACGATGCGCCGCTGCCCGTGCCCGAGAGTTTCGAAGTTTATCCGAACCGCGACAGCTATCCGTTCATGGAGGATTATCGCTTCGACAAGAACTGGAAGGTCAAGGATTTCGTGCGCGGCACCCTCCGCCTCAAAGGCTGGGCCAAGGCGTGGACGCCGGTGTTCCGCGAGATCGAAACGCTCTCTGGCCCGTCAGGCGATGCGCGGCTAGCTGAGATGGCAGCGGAATTTCTCAAGGAGAATAGTTACGCGCCGGGCGAGCCGGACCGCGTGATCCTGTTCGTATCGCTGAAAGCCGAGCGCGATGGCAGCCCCCTGTTCCACGAAACCTGGGCCATGGATGCCTGGGGCGATGAACGCGGAACGGCGATGGCGCGGCTTGTATCCACGCCGGTGTCGTTTGCCGTGGAGTCAGTGCAGCGCGGCGAGATTGTTCCGGGCGTACACGGCGCCCCACATGATCCGCACGTCTTCGAGAACTGGCTCCGGCAAGTCGGGGATTTGGCCCAATACATGGAACGAGTGATCGAACAATGACCAAGACCGATGTTTCAGGCCTCACACAGCTTGGCTCCGCAACCGCCCTCCCCGCCAGCCCGGACGAGGCGATCCTCGAACGCGTGCCCAATTCGCACGAGGGCCAGCCTTACGTGGTGCGTTTCGTGGCGCCGGAATTCACTTCCCTTTGCCCGATGACGGGCCAGCCGGATTTCGCCCATCTCGTCATCG
>JBKKDI010000240.1:0-10828 GCA_046708645.1 Aestuariivirga sp. | reverse complement strand
GCCTCGAATTGATGTCGCTCTCGCTCTATGTGCTCGCGGCGGGCAATCGCGATTCCGAGCGCTCGACCGAAGCCGGCCTGAAATATTTCGTTCTCGGCGGCCTGTCGTCGGGCATGCTGCTCTATGGCTGCTCGCTGATCTACGGCTATACCGGCTCGGTGTCGTTCCCGGCCATCGCACAGGCCGCCTCGCAGGGTGGGCTCGGCCTGATGTTCGGGCTCGTCTTTCTGTTCGTCGGGCTCTGCTTCAAGGTCTCGGCGGTGCCGTTCCATATGTGGACGCCCGACGTTTACGAAGGCGCGCCGACCCCGATCACGGCCTTCTTCGCCGCCGCGCCGAAGGTCGCCGCCATGGAGCTCTTCCTGCGTGTGGCCATGAGCGCATTCCCGACCATCGCCGTGCAATGGCAACAGATCATCGTATTCGTCGCCATCGCCTCGATGGCGCTCGGCTCCTTCGCCGCCATCGGGCAAAAGAACATCAAGCGGCTGATGGCGTATTCCTCCATCGGTCATATGGGCTTTGCGCTGGTCGGCCTCGCGGCCGGAACGACCGAAGGCGTGCAGGGCGTTCTCATCTATATCGCGATCTACATGGCGATGACGCTCGGCGCGTTCGCAGCCATCCTGTCGATGCGCCACAATGGCCGCATGGTCGAGGAGATCTCCGATCTCGCAGGCCTTGCGCGCACCAAGCCGGCAATGGCGTTTGGCATGGCCTTGCTGATGTTCTCGCTCGCGGGCATTCCGCCGCTCGCCGGTTTCTTCGCCAAGTATTTCGTGTTTCTCGCGGCGGTCCAGGCCGGGCTCTACACGCTTGCCGTCCTTGCCGTCATCGCCAGCGTGGTCGGCGCCTATTATTATCTCCGCATCGTCAAGGTCATGTATTTCGATGAGCCGCTCGAAGCCTTCGATGCCATGGATGGCGAGGTGAAGCTTGTGGCCTATGCGTCCGGCGCCTTCGTGCTGTTGTTCGTGGTCTTCGCCAATCCGCTGCTGAATCTGGCCACGGCGGCGGCGCAATCATTCCCGCTGCCTTGAGACATCGCGTCGTTCATTTCGAGCGGATCGACTCCACCAATTCCGAGGCCCACAGGCTGGCGCAACAGGGCGAGCACGGACCCCTGTGGCTATGGGCCGACGAACAGACAGGTGGACGTGGCCGCTTGGGCCGCCCCTGGGTTTCCGAGCCCGGCAATCTCTACGCGACATTCCTGTTCCCCATCTCGGCTGGTCCAGAGGTCGCAGCACAGGTGAGTTTCGTGGCAGCCCTCGCCGTCCATGATCTGGTGACGGTGCTGCTTCCCGATATTAAGCCGCTCATCAAATGGCCCAATGATGTGCTGATCGACGGTGCAAAATTCTGTGGCCTTCTCGCTGAAGTCGCGGCCAGCAATCCCACGGCCATCGCACTGGGTTGCGGCATCAACTTAATTCGCGCACCGCCAGACATGCCCTATCCGGTGACCGCGTTGGCCCGCCACGGCGATATTCCCGGGATTGAATCAATCTTGCCGATACTCGATGCCAGGCTGTCGAGCCGTTTGGCGATGTGGAATGAGGGCAGTGGCTTTGCCGCCATCCGCACCGCCTGGATGGAACGCGCCGCCGGACTCAACGGCAAAGCGGTGGCGAAGATCGGGGACAAGGAAGTGCGCGGCACGTTCCGGGGCCTCGCCGCCGACGGCGCCTTGATCCTGGAGCTTGTGGACGGTACGCAGAAACATATTCACGCGGGCGATGTTGGTTTCGCCATAAGGGCTTCATTATGATTTCGGCCCCCTCCAGTTATGTCATCCCCGGGCTTGTTCCGGGGACCCATTCACCCGTTGCGCTGAACCGTGGGTTGCCGGGACAAGCCCGGCAATGGCAAATGGACGACAGATGAGGGATAATGCCTAAGCGCAAATTCGATCACAGCAACGATCTGGTGCTGCTGCCCTTGGGCGGCACCGGCGAGATCGGCATGAACTGTTATTGCTATGGCGTAGGGCCCGTCGAGGACCGGCGATGGCTGATGGTCGATCTCGGTGTCAAGTTCGGCGAAGACAGCGAGCCCGGTATCGACGTGGTGCTGCCCGATATTTCCTTCATCGCCAAAGACCGGCGCAATCTCGCAGGGCTTGTTCTCACCCATGCCCACGAAGATCATCTCGGCGCCGTCGCCTGGCTATGGCCGCAACTGCAATGCCCGATCTACTGCACGCCCTTCGCCGCGCAGATCCTCAATCTCAAACTGAAGGAAGCGGGCCTCGACTCTGAAGTGAAGGTCCATGTGGTGGCGCAGGATGCCCGCTTCACCCTTGGGCCGTTCGATCTCGAATTCATCCCCGTCACCCATTCGATCCCGGAACCCACAGCACTTTTGATCAAGACGAAACAGGGCACGGTGCTCCATTCCGGCGACTGGAAATTCGATCCCACACCAGTGTTGGGGCGCAATATGGATGAGAAGCGCCTGCGTCAGATCGGCGATGAAGGCGTCGACGTTTTAGTTTGCGACTCGACCAACGTGTTGCGCGAAGGGCATTCGCCGTCGGAAGCCGACGTGGCCGCGACCATCATGGAGATCGTGAAGGTGGCCCCGGCCCGCGTTGCCATCACCACCTTCGCCTCCCACGTGGATCGCATATCCTCGTCCGTGAAGGCGGCACGCGCCACGGGCCGCGAGGTGGTGATCGCCGGCCGCGCCATGCGCAACACCATCGAAGCCGCACGCGTCTGCGGCTATCTCCGCGACGCCGGAGAATTCCTCGACGAGGAAGAATTCGGCTACTTGCCTCCCGACAAAATCCTGCTGCTCTGCACCGGGAGCCAAGGGGAGGTCCGCGCTGCCATGGCGCGCATCGCCGAGGACCAGCATCCGCATGTGGCCCTCGATCCCGGTGACCTTGTGATCTTCTCGTCCAGGACCATTCCGGGGAACGAGAAAGAAGTAAGCCTCATCCACAACAATCTGGCGAAGCTCGATATCGAGGTCATCACCTCCGACGAGGCGCTGGTGCATACCTCCGGCCATCCGCGCCAGGAGGAATTGCGCAAGCTATACGATTGGCTGAAACCGCGCGCCGTCATCCCCATGCATGGCGAGCCCCGCCACCTCCACGCCCAGGCGAAGTTCGCCGAAAGCTGCGGCATCGCGGAAACACTCATTCCGCGCGATGGTCATATCGCCAGGCTTTGCCCCGGTCCGGTGCAGAATGTTGATGAGGCCCATGCGGGCCGCCTCCACGTCGACGGGAGGTTGATCGTACCCGCCGAGGATGGCCCGGCACGGCAACGCCGCAAGCTGTCTTTCGCCGGCGCGGTCTTCGTCACCGTGGCGATCAACGGGAAGCTGCAACTCGCGGGCGATATCCAGCTCATTACCGACGGCGTACCCCAAGGCCTCAAGGAGGAGATGCTTGAAGCCGCCGGTCAGGCCTTCGCCTCCATGCCAAAACCGCGCCGCCAGGACGATGCGCAGGTGATCGAAACCATCCGCACCGCGATCCGCCGCGCCGCCGACCAAATCTGGGGCAAGAAGCCGATTACCAAGGTGGTGGTGGTGCGGGTGTAAGCTACCAGCTTGAAATTTGTCATCCCCGGACTTGTTCCGGGGACCCATCTATCCGTTGCGCTGAACCATGGGTTGCCGGGACAAGCCCGGCAATGACAATGAGGGAAATGAGTTGATCCGCTATACTCCTGCGAATCATGAGCAAGCACGTTCCACCGCCGCAGGGTCCAAAAGACATAGAGCGCATCGAGCTGAAGGATGCGCTGGAGGAGCGCTATCTGGCCTATGCGCTCTCCACCATCATGCACCGCGCCTTACCCGATGTGCGCGATGGACTGAAGCCGGTGCATCGCCGCCTCCTGCATGTGATGCGGCAGCTCAGGCTCGATCCCAACACGGCGTTCAAGAAATCGGCGAAGATCGTGGGCGACGTCATGGGCAGCTATCATCCCCACGGCGACCAGTCGATCTATGATGCGCTGGTGCGCCTCGCCCAGGATTTTTCCTCGCGCTATCCGCTCGTCGATGGGCAGGGCAACTTCGGCAACATCGACGGCGATAGCGCAGCGGCCTACCGTTACACCGAAGCACGCATGACGGAGGTGGCCAAGCTTCTGCTCGATGGCCTTGAGGAAGAGACCGTTGACTTCCGTCCTAACTACGATGGCTCGATGCAGGAGCCCGTGGTGCTGCCCGGCGCCTTTCCGAACCTCTTGGCCAATGGCTCCTCCGGTATCGCCGTCGGCATGGCGACATCCATTCCCCCTCACAATGCCGCCGAGCTTTGTGATGCGGCCCTCCATCTCATCAAATTTCCCAAGGCTACGGCCGACAAGCTGGTGCAATTCGTGGCGGGGCCGGACTTTCCCACGGGCGGCATCATTATCGATGACCGGGCATCTATCCTCGAAGCCTACAAAACCGGGAGAGGCTCCTTCCGCGTGCGCGCCCGCTGGGCCAAGGAGGAGGTGGGCCGCGGCGGCTGGCAGATTGTCGTCACCGAAATTCCCTATTTCGTGCAGAAAGGCCGGTTGATCGAAAAGCTCGCCGAATTGCTGCTCGCCAAAAGACTGCCCTTGCTGGCCGATGTGCGCGATGAATCCGCCGAAGATATCCGCCTCGTGCTGGAACCCAGGAGCCGCACCGTCGATCCGGCTCTGCTGATGGAGTCCCTGTTCAGGAACAGCGAACTTGAAGCCCGGATTCCGCTGAACATGAATGTGCTTTCCGGCGGCAAGGTGCCGAAAGTCATGTCGCTCAAGGACGCACTCCGCGAATGGCTCGACCACCGCAAGGATGTGCTGGTCCGCCGCACCAATTTCCGCCTCGCCGAAATCGCCCGGCGCCTCGAAATTCTCAGCGGCTATCTAATCGCCTACCTCAACCTCGATGAGGTGATCCGCATCATCCGCCAGGAGGACGAGCCGAAGCCCCTGTTGATGCGGAAGTTCAAACTCAGCGACGTCCAAGCCGAAGCCATCCTCAATATGCGGCTGCGAGCGCTTCGCAAGCTTGAGGAACTGCAGATCCGCGGCGAACATGATGCGCTAACGAAAGAACAGAAGGGCTTGACCAAGCTGCTCAAATCGGAAGACGAGCAATGGACGAAGATCGCGGCCGAGATCAAGGACGTGAAGGAGAAGTTTTCCAAGAAAACTCCGCTTGGGCGCCGGCGCACGGATTTTGCCGAAGCACCCGGGATCGACGCCGATTTCGAACAGTTGCTGATCGAGAAGGAACCCATCACCGTGGTCTGCTCGGAGAAGGGCTGGATCAGGTCCATGAGAGGCCACATGGAAGAAACATCGGGCCTCCTCTACAAGGACGGAGACCGGGGCAGGTTCGTTTTCCCCGCCATGACGACCGACGACATCATGCTCTTCTCATCTTCCGGAAAGTTCTTCACCCTTGACGCCGGCAAGCTGCCCGGCGGCCGCGGCCATGGCGAGCCCGTGCGCCTCATGTGCGACATGGACGCCGCCGATTCGATCGTGGCGCTCTTCGTTCATACACCCGAAGCAAAACGCCTGCTTGCGTCGACAGAAGGCGATGGCTTCATCGTCAGCGAAGATGAATGTGTCGCCACCACGCGAAAGGGCAAGCAGGTGTTGAACGTCAAGGCGCCGGCGGAGGCTGTGGTATGTGCGCCGGTTGAGGAGGGCGCCGATTACATCGCCAGCGTGGGCGATAACCGCAAGTTGCTCATCTTCAAACGGGCGGAACTTCCGGAAATGGCGCGCGGTAAGGGGGTGAGAATGCAAAAGTTCAAGGAGGGCGGCCTGTCCGATGCCCGGGCCTTCAAGCTGGCGGAGGGTCTCTCCTGGGTGGACACGTCGGGCCGCACATGGAATGTCACAGCCCTCAAGGACTGGATCGGCGAACGCGCCCAGGCCGGCAAGCTGCCGCCCAAGGGCTTTCCCAAGAACAACCGGTTCGGGTGACGAAGCCGCAAGAGGGATGGCTTCTGAGACCCATCGATAAAATTTGTGGCCAATTGTTAAACGGTTTTTAGGATTAACCGTCAAATACCCGGGCGTTAAGCATTCATTTCAACAAACCATGAAATAGTCCCGGACCAATAATCGCCGATAGTTTGGGCTCGACCATGGTTTCAGGGATACACTGGATATCGAAGGGCGTTCTGACGCCGCCGCCACCGAACGCCGAGACCATCGCGGGCGAGCGCGAACTCTTGCACCGTCAGGGGTTCATCAAAATCGTCCAGGATGAAAATGGTACGGCCATCAAATGGGCGATGTTCACGGCCAATTGGGCGTCACTTTATTTCGTCATGGAATGGATTCATTGTTGCCCAGGGCCGTATCATCTTTCGTTTCACTCGGCCGGCTGGTTCCATGAAAAATACGCAACGGCGGCCGAAACCAGCGACCGGATCAAACAACTCGTCTACAAGAGCGACATTCATCTTTCGCGCACGGTCTATATCAACGAGGCGAGTGCAAACCGCGAGGATGTGCCCAGCCTCCTGAGAACTGCGCTGCACGACAACGAGGCCGATGAGGAACATTCCATCGATTGCCTGTACGATACGGTTTCGCGGAAATTCCGTGTGGACCGGGTCGGAGCGCAGTCGGCGATAGCGAAGTTTTGGGGAATGAGTCCTGTTTCCTATCCGTGCCTGACAGGTCATTCTTATGACGAAGCGGTAAGCCGCATCTATCCTGAGGTGAGCCGGAGCGGCGAACCGCACTACGACCATATCTACGCCGCCATGATGTCGGCGGGCGGTGAGGTTGTCTGGATGCCCTATCAGCGCGTTGTGTTGCCACTACGGAGAGCACGGCGCAAAAAAGGTGTGCGTATTATTACGGAGTTGGCGAAAGTCGATATTTCGCCTCTTTAGCGGTGACTTGCGCTATGGAGAATTCCAGGTGGCGCCGTTCCGCGATGCCAATCCATTCGACGGTTTCCGCCCCTTCCGGTTTCCATTCCCAGGTAAGGAAGCTCTGCTCGAGGTGGCCGTAGCCCGCCCTGATCACATGTCCGCGGGTCGCCATTGACTCGCCAACGAGGCACCAAATGGCTTCCGGCTGCCATTTGACAAGGGCGAGCAGCATGCCAAGGCGGGGAAAAACCTTGAAACAGCCTCTGCTGTGTTTCTCGATCCAGACCTCTCCTTGATAGACGATCCTGCCCCGCACCAATGAAGCCAGCGAGTGTTCAGGCCCATGCAGTTGCCGGGGGATGATCATTTCCCTGCGCTTAGCATAAAGTCCCATCATCCAGCCAAGCACCCAGTCGGCAAGATTTGGCTGGGCATCATCGAGGCGAAAGGCCTGCAAGCCCACGACCTCACCATTGCCATTAAGCGCCGACATCCAGAAACCGCTTTCGCCAATTTCGCGGCTGACCGTGCAGTCGAACATCGGGGACACGTCCCCGCTCCTCGCCAGCCGGCGCAGCTTGGCGAACTCAGTAAAATCGGCGGAGATTTCGAATCTGAAACCCATCTGGGCTCCAGCCGCGACGAGATCGGCGATCGCGGTAACGGTGCGCAGCGGATCCGCGAGCCCCGGCTTCTGGCTCGGCGGCTGTGTTCCGCGTAGTCCAACTCCCAACGCTAACATGTGTTCACAATCGCCCTTCCGCAGCTGCGAACGCCCTAGTGCCCCGCAAGGTCATACGAAGGCGCCACCAGCTATGAGCAATGAGTGTCACGATCACGACAATCCCGCCGGCGAACACGGTTGGTGTCGGTTTCTCGGCAAACAAAGCCCATATCCACAGTGGTGTGAGAACCGTTTCAAGCAGGAAGAACATGCTGACATCGGCGGAAGGTAGAAAGCGCGGCCCGTTGGCAATGAGCGTCGAAGCAAGGGGAATGGCGATCAGGCCGTTGAGCGCAATCCACGTCCAGGCGGGGACACCGAAGGAAGCCGGAGCCAAAAGAGCCGATGGCGAAACATCGAAGAACATGAGCGCGAACAGTGCGGAAGCAAGGCTGCCGACGGCGAGACTTGCAGCGACGTTCTTGCCGCTGGCGCGGATGATGGTGAAGGCTGCCGCCGTGAACACGGCTGAAATAATCGCTAACACGTCCCCCAGGAGCCTCCCGTGGCCCACGCTGTCCGAGACAATAATGCCAATGCCCAGGAATGACATGGCCGTGGCGAACCACGTAAACGGGTGGACCGGTTCTCGAAGGAAGATGCGCTGTAGAAGTGCCGCGAACACCGGGATGAGCGCCATGATGAAGACGACGTTGGCCGCACTCGTTTCGACGATTGCGCCAACGAAAGTGATATTGGTGATCGTGCTCGTAACAGCCACGGCAAACCCTGCCGCTCCCGCGATATAGGGCATGTCGGCCCTGCTGTTGCGGCGCAACAAATACCACAGGGCGCTGATCGACAGGAACAGAAAGAAACCGCGCGCGCATACCATTGTCCATTTGTCGGACGCCGCAAGGCGGAGGAGCGGAAGGTCGAGGGTATAGAGCAGCCCTCCGGCCGTGGTGATGACAAGCCCCTTGCGAACCTGGCTGGCCGCGTCGCCATATGATGAGGTCATACTGGTCAGGTCCGCTTTGCTCTCGCATCCCGTGGGCTCGGCCGGCCACTTAACCTCGGGAAATTCAACTATCGTAACGTCAGTATGAATGGCGGCGCAGCGCCCATCAACCTTGCCAAGTATATTCCGCCTCAACTTGACAAAGTTTGGTGAACACAACGTAAATTGATGAATAAAACTATCCCCGGTGTAATACCCAACCGCTGGCAGTCAGCCTTTCCTGCGGCAGGAAGCGCGCCTTGTAATTCATTTTGTGTGAACCCCTCACCCAATATCCGAGATAGAGATAAGGCACGCCCAGTTTGCGGGCGCGCGCGATATTATCGAGGATCATGTAGGTGCCGAGGCTCCGGGCGGCGACCTCCGGGCTGTAGAAGCTGTAGATCATCGAGATGCCATCGCCCAGAAGATCGATCAATACCGTGGCGACCAGTTCGCCGGGCTCGCCGCCCCGCGTCTTCAACCGGTATTCTACGAGGCGGTTGTCGACGAAGCTATCGTCGATCATCGCGGCAAAATCCAGAACCGTCATATCCGCCATGCCGCCTTCGCCGTGACGCGCATCGATATAGCCGCGAAACAAGGAATAGTGTTCGCTGGTTGCCTTGGGCTGGATGATGCGGGTTTCCACGTCGGCATTGCGCGCCAGCACCCGGCGGAATGAACGCTTCGGATCGAAGCTATTGACGGGAACCCTGACCGAGACGCAGGCGGCACAACCCTCGCAGGCGGGGCGGTAGGCGATGTTCTGGCTACGCCGGAATCCGCCTTGCGAGAGCTGGGAGTTGAGGCCCCGGGCGTCTTGGCCAACGAGATGGGTAAAAACCTTGCGCTCCAGCCGCCCCGGCAGATAGGGGCAGGGCGACGCCGCAGTGATAAAGAACTGGGGAAAGTTCCGGCGCTCGATGCTCAACGAAACGACTCCGCTACAAAAGCACTGGCGGCCATATTGCCGCCGCTGCCTCCCTCCTTACAAGCAGATTGTGCGGGCAAGATTTGAAATCGCCGGGCAATTCGCCTAACCAGCGATGAACGGATGGTGGATGGAGATCGGCATGGCAATCGCGGCAGCCTGGATCGGATTGGGCGTCATGGGGTTTCCCATGGCGGGGCATCTCGCAACCCGCGGCGGCGTGGAGCTCAGCGTCTACAATCGCACCGCGGAAAAGGCAGCGAGATGGGTTAAGGCTCATGGGGGCAAAGCCGTCCCGGCACCTCGCGAAGCCGCAACCGGCGCCGATTTCGTTTTCGCCTGCGTCGGCAATGACGACGATCTCCGCCAGGTAACAGTGGGCGCCGAAGGCGCATTCCATGCCATGAAGCGGGGCGCCGTGTTCATCGATCATACCACCACGTCGGCCACGGTGGCGCGTGAACTTCATGGTGAAGCGAAGAAACGCGGGCTGGGCTTCGTCGACGCGCCTGTCTCGGGCGGGCAGGCTGGCGCCGAGAACGGTGTGCTGACCGTGATGTGCGGCGGCGACAGCGGCGACTATGCCAAGGCTGAACCGCTGATTGCGCATTATTCCCGCATGCGCGCGTTGCTGGGCCCCGCGGGCGCGGGCCAGCTCGCCAAGATGTGCAACCAAATTGCCATCGCCGGGCTGGTGCAGGGGTTGGCGGAGGCGATCCACTTCGGCACCCGGGCCGGCCTCGACATGGCGGCTGTCATCGACGTGATTTCCAAGGGTGCGGCGGGTTCCTGGCAAATGGACAACCGTCACAAAACCATGATCGCCGGCAAATTCGATTTCGGTTTTGCCGTCGACTGGATGCGCAAGGATCTGGGATTCTGCCTTGACGAAGCGCGCGACAACGGGGCCAGCCTCCCGGTTACCGCTCTCGTCGACCAATTCTACGCCGAAGTGCAAAAGATGGGCGGCAAGCGCTGGGACACCTCGAGCCTCATCGCGAGGCTTCAACGCTAGAACCGATCTCCTTCGTTGAAGCGCCGAACCGGTTTCCGGCCTCTCTACCCCCGCAGCGACTTCGCCACCTCTAGCGCAAAGTATGTAAGTATGCCGTCGGCGCCGGCGCGTTTGAAAGCGATGAGGCTTTCGGGGATGACCTTCCTGGGATCGAGCCAGCCCTTCTCGCAGGCGGCCATGATCATGGCGTATTCTCCCGACACCTGATAGGCAAACGTCGGTACACGGAAGGTTTCCTTCACCCGCCATACGATGTCGAGATAGGGCAGGCCCGGCTTCACCATGATCATGTCGGCGCCTTCCGCGATATCGAGCGCCACTTCGCGGAGCGCCTCGTCGCTGTTGGCGGGATCCATTTGATAGCTGCGTTT
>JBKKDI010000239.1:0-10380 GCA_046708645.1 Aestuariivirga sp. | reverse complement strand
TGAACTCGGCGATATGGCGCAGCCGCTGGGATTGTTTGGCGGGTAACACAAATAGAAGATCGATGTCGGAGCCCGGCGCCAGGGTGCCGCGCCCGTAGCCCCCCACGGCGACGACCGAAATCCGCTCCGCCGCCTCCGGCCGGGGGGCCGGAAACAGCCGGGTATTGGCCAGATCGAAAAGCGCTCGGATGATTTCATCCTCGACGAAACTCAGGGTTTCAGCGCAGCGCGTGCCGCGGCCGTCGGCCAAAAGCCGCCGCTCGGCTTCGCTCCTGGCCGTGTCGAGAACGGTCTTGAGGTGGGCCACGACAGCCGGCCGGAGTTTCGCCGGTTGTAGTCCATGTTGCGACGCCAGCGTATCGAGCGTTGCCCGTATGGCAGCTCCTTCGGTCACCCTTACCGGCTCGATGATGGTGTTCATCGCTTGCCCGCAAGCAGGGCTTTGACTTCGTATATGAGGGCAAGAGCGTCTCGCGGGGAAAGCTCATCGGGCGCGATCGCGGCGAGCTTCTTTTCAACTTCGCCAGGTTCGCGCGATCTTGGTTCGGATCGGCGGGACGCTACCGAGAACAGCGGAAGGTCATCGGGCAAGGATTTGTGTGCTGAAACCTTGTCACTCTGCTCGAGTTTCTCCAGAACTTCGGTAGCGCGCGCGATGACGGAGGGCGGCAAGCCCGCGAGCCTCGCCACATGGATGCCGTAGGAGCGGTCGGCGATGCCCGGCACGACTTCATGGAGGAAAATCACGTCGCCCTGCCACTCGCGGACTTTCACCGTGGCGTTGCTCAGATGGGGAAGGCGGGAGGCAAGGGCGGTCAGCTCATGGTAGTGGGTGGCAAACAGCGCCCGGCAACGGTTGACTTCGTGCAGATGCTCGACCGCGGCCCAGGCAATGGAGAGGCCGTCAAAGGTTGAAGTTCCACGCCCGATCTCATCGAGGATCACGAAGGAGCGGGGCGTCGCCTGATTGAGGATGGCGGCAGTCTCCACCATTTCGACCATGAAGGTGGAGCGGCCGCGCGCCAGATCGTCGGCAGCGCCCACACGGCTGAACAGCCGGTCGACGATGCCGATATGGGCTTGATCGGCGGGCACGAAGGAGCCCATCTGGGCCATGATGACGATCAGCGCATTCTGGCGAAGAAAAGTGGATTTGCCCGCCATGTTGGGGCCGGTGAGAAGCCACAGCCTGCGGCCGCTTTCGGAGAGATTGCAATCGTTGGCGACGAAGGAGCCGGCCGTTGAGTCTTGCAGCATGGCCTCGACCGCGGGGTGGCGGCCGGCGCGGACATCGAAAGCCGTGGAGCGATCGACCTTGGGGCGTACATAGCGGCGGCGTTCGGCGAGTTCAGCCAGGCCTGTGGCCACGTCGACGGCGGCAATCGCACTGGCAATGCGCGAAATGGCGGCGCTCCGGTCCGTCACGTCCTTCACCAGTTTCTCAAAAACCTCTAGCTCAATGGAGAGCGCCCGGCCGGCTGCCACCGCGATGCGCCGTTCGAGGGCGGCGAGTTCCGTCGTGATAAACCGCACGGCGCTTGCCACGGTCTGCCGGTGGATGAAGGTCGCCGCCTGTTGTGGCGTCTGGAGCAGGCTGGCGTTCTGTTCCGTCACCTCGATGAAATAACCGAGGATATTGTTGTGGCGGATTTTCAGCGACTTGATACCCGTGGCCTCGGCGTACTTTACCTGGAGCCCCGCGATCACTTGGCGGGTTTCATCGCGCAGTGCCCGGTTCTCGTCGAGTTCAGCGAGATAACCCGGGCGCACGAAGCCGCCATCGCGAATCAAGAGCGGCAGGTCTTTTGCGAGGGCCACCTCCAGTCCGGTCATGAGGCCGTGATCGGCGCCCGCCATCACATCGCGGTTTGCAGCGACGTTGGCCGGCAATCCGCTGAGGTCCACGTCCGCATCAATACGCGCGGCAAGATTGGCGGCGCAGATGAGGCCATCGCGTATGGTGGCGAGATCGCGGGGTCCGCCGCGCCCCACCGTCAAGCGTCCCAAGGCGCGTTCGAGATCGGGCATCTGGCTCAAGCCTTCACGGACATCGGCACGAAGGCGGGTCGCATCTGCAAAGCAGCTCACCTCGTCGAGGCGCGCGGCAATCGCATCGGGCTCGGTTAAGGGATTGGACAGGCGCACGGCGAAGGCCCTGGCTCCGCTTGCCGTCACCGTCATGTCGATCACCGATTGCAGGCTGCCGCGCTTTTCTCCCGAAAGGGTGCGGGTCAGTTCCAGATTGGCGCGCGTCGCCAAGTCGATGAGGAGAGCAGCGGAAGGCTCCTCGCGGCGCGGGTTGCGCAAATGGGGAACCCGGCCCACCTGGGTCAGCACGATATAATCGAGCAGACCTCCCAAGCTCGCGGTTTCGGCGCGGGAGAAACTGCCGAACGCATCAAGTGCCGCGACACGGAAATGCTCTTTCAAGCGCCGTTCGCCAACGGCTGAATCAAAACGGCTCGCCGGAAGCGGGGTCAGCGGCACGCCAGCGCCACCCAAAACGGCGGAGATTGTTCCATCGGCCAGCACGGAGTCCGACACCAGGATTTCGCGGCAGTCGAGGCGGGCGAGATCGGCGGCGAGCCGGTCCGGGCCGGTGGTCATGACGGCGAGATCGCCCGAGGAAATGTCGGCCCAGGCGAGCGCCAGTTCACCATCGCCTTTGATCCCCGCCAGGGCCGCCAGATAATTGTGGCTGCGCGAATCGAGAAGGGAGTCCTCGGTGAGCGTTCCCGGCGTCACCAGCCGCACGACGCCGCGGCGGACGACAGCCTTGGAACCGCGCCGGCGCGCCTCCGCCGGATCTTCCATTTGCTCGCAAACGGCGACGCGGTGCCCGAACCGGATCAATCGCTGCAAATAGCCATCGGCGGCATGGACCGGCACGCCGCACATGGGGATATCTTCGCCCAGATGCTTGCCTCGTTTGGTGAGCGCAATGCCGAGATCGCGGGCGGCCACCTCCGCATCGGCGAAGAACATCTCGTAGAAATCGCCCATCCGGTAGAACAGCAGGCAGTCGGGATGGGCGGCCTTGACCTCAAGATACTGGACCATGACCGGAGTGGCGCTTGCCGCCGTCAATTCAGCTCTCGCCCCGCCTTTGCCCGACATCTCGTTCATGGTCTGTCCATAGCATCAAATATCATAAAACTCACAAACGGCTGAGAAGGTTAGGCTTGAGCAACGGCGGCTCTCTCTCTAGTCTGACAAAATCAGGGGTCAACAACCATAATTTGCAGGGTTTATGAGCAAGCGTCCAACCATCACCGACGAAGAAGCACTGCTGTTCCATCAACAGGGCAAGCCAGGCAAGCTTGAGATTACTCCCACCAAGCCAATGGCAACCCAGCGCGACCTATCCCTGGCTTACAGCCCAGGTGTCGCCGTACCCGTCCGCAAGATCGCGGAAGACCCCGGAAGTGCTTACGATTACACGGCCAAAGGCAATCTGGTCGCCGTCATTTCCAATGGCACGGCGATTTTGGGTCTTGGCGATCTGGGAGCGCTGGCGGCCAAGCCCGTAATGGAGGGCAAAGCCGTGCTGTTCAAGCGCTTCGCCGACGTCGATGCGATCGATCTCGAGGTCGACACCAAGGACGTGGACGAGTTCATCGGCGCCGTGCGCTATCTGGGCCCCACCTTCGGCGGCATTAATCTTGAGGATATCAGGGCGCCGGACTGTTTCATCATCGAACAGCGTCTGCGCGAGCTAATGGATATTCCAGTCTTTCATGACGACCAGCATGGCACCGCCATCATCGCAACCGCGGGCCTCATCAATGCGCTCCATCTCACCGGGCGCGACATCAAGAACTTCAAGCTTGTGTGCAACGGCGCGGGTGCGGCGGCGATTGCCTGCGTCGAGCTGATCAAGTCGCTCGGCGTTCCTCATCAGAATGTCATTCTGGCCGACTCGAAAGGCGTAGTTTACAAGGGCCGCACGGCGGGCATGAATCAATGGAAATCGGCCCATGCAGTCGAAACCAAGGCGCGCTCCCTGGCGGATGCGTTAGAAGGCGCCGACGTTTTCTTCGGCCTTTCCATCGCGGGGGCGCTGACGCCCGCCATGGTCAAGAGCATGGCGGCCAACCCCATCATCTTCGCCATGGCCAATCCCGATCCCGAAATCACCCCGGAAGAGGTGGCCAAGGTGCGCTCCGACGCCATCATGGCAACGGGCCGCTCGGACTATCCCAACCAAGTCAACAATGTTCTGGGCTTTCCCTATATCTTCCGGGGCGCTCTCGATGTCCGCGCCCGCACCATCAATGAGGAGATGAAGATTGCCGCCGCCCAGGCGCTGGCGGGACTGGCGCGCGAGGATGTGCCGGACGAAGTAGCCGCCGCCTATCACGGGTCAAGGCTCAACTTTGGGCGGGAATACCTGATCCCCGTGCCCTTCGATCCGCGCCTGATCTCGAAGATCCCCGTCGCGGTCGCCAGGGCCGCCATGGCATCGGGCGTGGCCCGCAAGCATATCGCCGATCTCGACGACTACGCAGCCAAGCTTTCGGCCAGGCTCGATCCCATCGCCGGCACGCTGCAGAGTGTTTTCGAAACGGTGCGCGTCACTCCCAAGAGAGTGGTCTTCGCGGAAGGCGAAGAGGACCGCATGATCCGCGCCGCCAACGCTTTCGCCGGTGCCGGGCTGGGCAAGGCCATTCTCATCGGCCGCGAAATCGAGATTGATAAGACGCTGGCCGCGAGCGGGCTTGAACTCAACGACAATGTGGAAATCCTCAATGCGAGGCTTACCGACCGCAACGCCGATTATGCCAATTATCTGTACGAACGTTTGCAGCGCAACGGCTTCCTGTTCCGCGACTGCCAGCGCATGGTGAACCAGGACCGCAATATCTTTGCCGCATGCATGGTGGCGCTGGATGACGCGGATGCGCTGGTCACCGGACTCACCCGCAACTTTTCCGCAGCGCTCGACAACGTGCGCCAGGCGATCGATAACCGGCCGGGGCACCGGCCCATCGGGGTCTCAATGGCGCTGGTGCGCGGCCGCACCGTGTTCATCGCCGACACTTCGATTCACGAATTGCCGTCCGCGGAGGAGCTGGCCGACATCGCGCAGGAAGCAGCCGGTGTCGCCCGCCGGTTCGGCTACGAGCCCCGTGTCGCCTTCCTGTCGTATTCCACCTTCGGTTACCCCCGCGGCGAGCGCGCCGAGTATGTGAGGAATGCCGTATCGGTTCTCGACAAGCGTCATGCCGATTTCGAATATGACGGCGAGATGGGGGCCGATGTGGCGCTGTCGCGCGAGGCGATGGCGCTCTATCCCTTCTGCCGGCTCACGGCGCCCGCTAACGTGCTGGTGATGCCCGCCGCCCATTCGGCGTCGATCTCCACCAAGATGTTGCAGCAGCTTGGCGGCGTCACCGTGGTCGGCCCCTTGCTGACCGGTCTCGACAAGCCGGTGCAAATCGCCTCCATGTCGGCGACCGCCTCCGATATCGTCAACCTTGCCGCGATCGCCGCCTACGACATCAATCGTTAGGCCCGCTCCTACCTTAACTGTTCGGCTGGCCGAAATGGGTGAAATAGCGCGAATTGATGGCGGATACGGGCAACACGATCAGGATATCGATGGTGTTGAACTGCCGGTCGATGACGGCGCCTTCGCCGATATAGCACCCGAGCCGAAGGTAGCCCTTGACCAGTGGCGGCAAGGCGCGCAGGGCTGCTTTCCCATCGAAAGGTTTGCGCCGCTTCATCTCGACGTAATGTTGCGGAAGAGCATGGACCCGCCATTCGGGCGGAACCTTCCGGGTTTCAGCGAGAAAACTCAGGGCCTCCGCATGCGCCTCCGGATCGGTGCCTTCGAGACTGGCGCAGCCGAACATCACATCGACGCCATGGAGGCGGACATAATTCCAGATACCTTGCCACAACAACTCGACCACGGGTTTGGTGCGATAGGGTTTGAGAACACAGGACCGGCCAAGCTCCAGGAAGTAAAGGTCCGGGTGGGTGGCTAGAAGCGGTGCGACGTCGAATTCATCCTGGGTATAGAAACCGCCATTCCGTTCAGCCACGTCCTGGCGCAACAGGCGGTAAGTGCCGACGAGTTCGCCGTCCGCAACCATGACGGGATCGGGTGCCGTGGCGCGCCCCGTTCGCACCACCACAAGATGATCGCAAAAGGCGTCGAAGCGGTCTGCGTCGGTGGCGCTTGCCGCCGCAGCCGGCTTGGCCGACATTTCTTCATAGAAGACCCGGTAGCGGAGGTCCTGGCAGGCGCGAATCTCACCGGGCCCTTGGGCGAGCCTCAGTTTCAAATCGTTCCTGGTGGCCTGAATGGTCGTTAGGCTTGACAGTGGCGCAGGTCTCCCTCCGGCTTCTACTGCCACAGAAGGGGCGATTGCGACAGTTATGTGACCGCTCAGGCAGCGGAGCGGCGCTGTACGAGCCTGAGGATGGCTTCGTCAAGATCTTGCCGGTCGAAGGGTTTGGAGAGGTGGCCATCCATGCCGGCGGCGAGGCATTCCTCATAGTCCTCGCGCTGCGAATTGGCGGTCAGTGCCAGTATCGGAATCCGGCTTGTACCGGACATGCTTTCATTTTGCCGGATGCGCCGGGTGGTTTCGAGCCCGTCCAATTCGGGCATTTCCACATCCATGACGATCATGGCGGGAATGACGCCATCGTTCAGCAGCCGCAGAACCTCCTTGCCGTTGCCGGCCTCGGTGACGCGGCATCCGGCCTTCTCCAGCATGGTGCGCGCCAGAAGCGCATTGACGGGATTGTCTTCGGCGAGAATGACCCTCATTCCAGCACCTTTGCCGGGTTTATCCGCAATTTTACGGAGATCGGAAATGGCGGCATCGATCGCCGCATCGCCGGGCAAGCTCAACTGGCGGTGCAGGGTGGCGCGCCGAAACGGTTTCAGCAGGTAACCAGCGAAGGGATGGGACAACAGATTCTTGTGCTGTTTGCGTTCCTCGGCCCGCATGATGACGAAAATCTGTTTTGGAGCGGCGGCCTTGCCGCGGCGCCTGGCCCATGTGGAAAGCGCACCGGCATGGGCGGTATCGCAGATCAAAGCCAGCGAGGCGGGATCCTTACCGGCAAGTATGCGATGCACCGCTTCAGTGCCGAGTTGGTGAACGCCAGCGCCAAGCTCTTGCAACGCCATGGCCAGATGTTGGGCGATGGGACCCTCTTCCATTGCCAGCCCGAATTCGCGGCCCTCCAGGAGCGGCCGTGATTCTGGCTGGGCTTCCGCGCCCTGGAACGGAAGCCGGACGGTGAACGTGGTCCCCGCTCCGGGCTGGCTTTCCACGGAAATGGAACCGCCCATGGCCTCGGCCAACTTGCGCGTGATCGAAAGGCCAAGGCCCGTGCCGCCGAACAGCCGCTTGGTGTCGGCGTTGGCCTGGGCATATTCGTTGAAGAGCCGTTTTATCTCGTCATCGGACATCCCAATCCCGGTGTCGCGGACGGTGATCGTCATGGTGGTTTCGCTGTCACGCATGATGGAGAGCGACACGCCCCCTCTAGCCGTGAATTTAATGGCATTGCCGCACAGATTGAACAGGATCTGGCGGACGCGCTGCTCATCGCCCACGATGAAATGAGGCAGGGCATGGGACACGTGACAGGAAATTTCCACGCCTTTGGCATGGGCCCGGGGCGCTAAAAGTTCGGTGACGCTTTCAGCCAGGCCTACAATATCGAAGCGGCTCTGCTGCACATCGAGATGACCCTGTTCGATCTTCGTCGTATCGAGCAGTTCGTCGACAATTGACAAGAGGGCACGGCCCGAGGCCTCCGCGGTCCTGGCATAATTTCGCTGCTCGGGGGTCAATCCGGTTTCAAGGAGAAGCCCAATCATGCCGAGGACGCCGTTCATGGGCGTGCGAATTTCGTGGCTAGTGGTGGCGAGGAAGCGCGATTTGGCGCGGTTCGAGGACTCGGCGTCGTGCCGCGCTTTTTGCAGGGCCGCAGCAGCCGTGGCCAGCGCCAATAGCCGGCGTCTTGTGCCGCGCCGCCAGAACATTTCACCAACCGCCAGGCCCAGCAGGAAGATGAGGCCTGCGAGAATCACCGCCAGCATCGGTTGCGAAGCGTTCGGCGCCATGGCGAGCGGTATGCCGCAGAGAGCCATAACCAGGGATGCGCCGGCGATCATCTTGCCGTGGCCGACTTCGGGACGCGCGAGATCGCGAAGGGCGCTATCGAGTTTGTCATCGTCGGTGGTACCGTGGAGATCGATCACGTGGCGGTCCGATCTTTCATGCGCCATGACACTTGCCACGGAGTCTTTGCCAAAGCCTTACGCTGTGGGAGCGGGGTAACCGGGGCATTGATGGAATCGCTCAAATTTTAGCAATCATGCGGCGAGGCGGAAGGAGGCGAGGCGCTGGCGGTAGCTTAGGGCTTCAGCGATGTGCAGGCGGGAGATTTGCGGAGCGCCGTCGAGATCGGCCAAGGTGCGGGCCACGCGCAGCACGCGGTGATAACCGCGGGCCGAAAGATTCATGGCGTCGGCCGCCTCGCGCAATAGTTTGAGTCCGGCGGCTTCGGGCGTGGCGATGGTTTCGAGAAGCGTGCCATCGGCCTGGGCGTTGGTGCGGAGCTGCGGTTTGCCGAGGACGGCGAAGCGTTGTGTCTGGATGGCGCGCGCGGCGGCGACTCGGATAGCGACATCGGCACTGGATTCTTTCGGTGCCGGAAGCGAGAGATCGGAGGCCTTGACGGCGGGGAGTTCAATCTGGATATCCATGCGGTCAAGCAGCGGGCCGGAAATGCGGCCTTGATAATCGGCGGCACAGCGGGGGCCGGTGCGGCAGACGTGGCCTGCCTCGCCCGCCATGCCGCATTTGCACGGGTTCATGGCGGCGACGAGCTGGAAGCGGGCGGGATAGGTTACGTGGTAATTGACGCGGGCCACCACGGTCTCGCCCGTCTCCATGGGCTGGCGCAGGCTTTCGAGAACGCGGGGCTGGAATTCCGGCAATTCGTCGAGGAAGAGGACGCCGTGGTGGGCCAGCGCCATTTCACCGGGCTTGGCGCGGAGGCCGCCGCCGACGAGGGCCGGCATGCTGGCGGAATGGTGGGGCGAGCGGAAGGGGCGGCGGCGCGAGAGTTTTCCACCGGCGAGTTCACCCGCAAGGGAGGCGACCATGCTGATGTCGAGCATTTCGCGGGCGTCCAGGGGCGGCAGGATTGATGGCAGGCGCTGGGCCAGCATGGATTTGCCGGCACCCGGTGGGCCCACCATAAGAAGATGATGGCCGCCGGCGGCTGCGACTTCCAGCGCGCGCTTGGCCATTTCCTGGCCCTTGATGTCGCGGAGGTCGGCAAGCTCGCCTGCTTCCTCGGCGGTGGCGGGCTTGGGGGGCCGCAACACTTGCGTGCCTTTGACGTGGTTGATGAGCTGGATGAGGTTTTCGGGCGCTAGAATATCCATGCCGTCGCTGGCCCAGGCGGCTTCGCTGCCGCAGGACTTGGGGCAGATCAGGCCCAAGTCGCGGGCATTGGCGGCGATGGCGGCGGGGAGTGCGCCCGCCACGGCGAGAATGGTGCCGTCCAGCGCCAGTTCGCCGATGACTGAGTAGCGCATGAGGAAATCGGGCGGGATGACGCCCAAGGCCGAGAGCAGCGCCAAGGCGATGGGGAGATCGAAATGGCTTCCTTCCTTGGGGAGATCGGCGGGGGAGAGATTGACCACGAGGCGCTTGCCGGGAAGGGCTAAGCCTATGGCATGGAGGGCGGCGCGCACCCGCTCGCGGCTTTCGCCAACCGCCTTGTCGGGGAGGCCCACGACATGGAACTGCACCTGGCCGGAGACGAACTGCGCCTGCACATCGACGGGGACCGCTTCGATTCCCTGGAATGCGACAGTCGATACCCGTGAGGTCATGGCCCCGTCCCCTGCAAGGGAGAGACGCTATCTCATCCGTTTTCCAGTCGCAAGAACATTTGCAGAACGCTGTTCCGCGGCGAGCTCGGCCTCCCGTTCGCGGAGGCAGTTATAGAGTTCGGCTACCTCCGCATCGGTGGGGTTGGGTTCTACCGAGAGATCGCCGCCCCATTCGACAAACAGGCGCTCGAGGCGGCAGGCGAGGGCTTCGCGGTAGTCGTCGGGGTCCATGTAGATTTTTTCGCAGGGCAATCCCTGGAGAGCGCCCATGCATACGCCGCTGCGGCGGCAGACGAGATCGGGGCAGACGTCAAGCGGCGTGTCGCGGGGATAATCCATCGCGTTCGTCTCCTTCTGATGTGATGAAATTTTGGGGTGGCGGATGTGGGGGCGGACGAAAAAATGGAGGGGAGTGCCGGAGCCGGGCTCCACGCAGTCCTGAATATTCAAAGGGCATGGTAGCCCAGCTGGCCGGCGCGGCGATTTCGGCTTCCGGTTCG
>JBKKDI010000238.1:0-6890 GCA_046708645.1 Aestuariivirga sp. | reverse complement strand
ACGCCAAAAGATCAGCGGCTTGGCTGTAGGATCGTGGTCGAATTTCAAAATCTCGCCCACGAAAATCACATGATCGCCGCCCTCGTAGGTGTAGGCCGTCTTGCATTCGAACATGGCGAGTGCGTTGGGGATGATCGGGCAACCGGTTTCCCATGTTTGATAGTCGATGCCCTGCCATTTGTCGCCCAACGAATTGGCGAAGCGGGCCGACAAATCCTCCTGCCCCTCGCGCAGGACATTCACCGCGAAATGATCGGCCGCGAGGTATGCCTTGAAGCTGTAGGCGCTGCGCGACAGGCTCCATAGTAACAGCGGCGGATCGAGCGAAACGGAATTGAACGAGTTGGCCGTGTTGCCGATCAATTCGCCCTTGGACCCCCGCGTGGTGATCACGGTTACGCCCGTGGCGAATGCTCCGAAGGCGGAACGCAAAGCGCGTGGATCGTTGGGCTGTGGCATCGTAACCCCATAGCAAACCAACCGTCCAACTGTCTGTACCGTTGACCCGGTAGCCGGGACGACCTACACGGGCGCACCCATTTTGAATGAAGAGGGGCCATGCCCGTCGTTCTTCTCGGCGTGTTCGCGGCCCTGTGCTGGTCTGTTCACGATCTCTTCGCCCGCAGCCTAGCGGCCCGCACCGGCCCGTTCCGCATGGCGATGCTGGTCATGTTGTCGGGCTTTGTGCTGCTCGGCGGTTTTGTGTTTTGGGATGGAACGCTGGGATCGGCCTCATTATCGGGCTTGCTCCTCTCTGCGGGACTTGGCATTGCCTACGGTTTCGGCGGCGCCGGGTTGTTCAAAGCTTTCAGTCTCGGTCCCATCTCGCTCGTGGCGCCATTGACCGCGGTCTATCCCGTGCTGGTTTTTCTCTGGGGCATCACCCATGGACTGGAGCCCACCCTTGTCCAATGGTTGGCAAGTGCCGTTGCCGTGGGCGGCGCCGCAATCGTCGCCCGCGCCCGGGGCGGCGGTCTTGACACGGTGGAAGAAGGCAAGCTCCCCGCATTGATCTTCTACTGCGTCATCGCGAGCGCCGGTTATGCGGCGGCCATCGTCTTCGGCCAGAATGCCGCCGTAGCCATAGGCGAGATCGAGGCAACCTGGATTTCCCGTCCCGCCGCCATGCTCACGATCCTGCCCTTCATGGTGGGTGAACGGAAGCAGCCGCCGTTGCGGCTTCGGCACTGGAGCGGCATCATATTCATAGGAGCGCTCGATGTATTGGCACTCGTTGCCGTGACCGCCTCCGGCCATTTCCCGGGCCGGGAGTTCGCCGCCATCGGCATTTCGGCCTATGGCGCCATCGCCGTCATGCTCGCCATGGTGTTTCTCAAGGAAAAGGTTTCCTGGGGGCAGTGGGTAGGAATCGTCCTGATCGTGGCGGGCGTTGCAACGCTGTCGGTTTCTCAATAGCCTTGAGGGCATGACGGAAACACCGAACCGCTGGAAACGCTACACCGATTGGGATGAGCGGCCGCTGAGACTCGACAAATTCGCCGCCGAGGATGCCGCCAACGGGTTCTCTGCCTTTTCCAGCCCCGCCGATCCCAAACCCGGAATTTCAATCGTATCGGGCCGCATCGCCAGCATGGACGGCGTACTCGAACACGACTTCGACATGATCGACCGCTTCATCGCGACCCACCACATCGATCCCGCCATCGCGCCCGAAGCCATGGCGTTGGATTCGCGCCAAGTGGCCCGCATGCTGGTCGACATGCACGTGCCGCGGCAGACGATGGTGCGCCTGGCCCATGGCATGACGCCGGCGAAATTGGCCAGCGTCGTATCCCACCTCAACGCTCTCGAAATCGCCTTCGCTTATTCCAAGATGCGGGCCCGCAAGACTCCTGGCAATCAAGCCCATGTAACCAACGCCAAGGACGATCCCTTGCAACTGGCGGCGGACGCGGCGACCGCCGTCGCCTTCGGCTTCGACGAGATCGAAACCACCATGCGCGTTTCCCGCAATGCCTGGTCGAATGCGGTGGCCTGCGCCGTGGGAGGTAGCGTCGGCCGCTGGGGCACGCTGTTTCAATGTTCCAGCGAAGAGGCCGAAGAGCTTCGCATCGGCATGGCGGGCTTCACCTCCTATGCCGAAACCGTTTCCGTCTACGGCACGGAGAAAACCTTCATCGACGGTGACGACACACCGTGGTCGAAAGCCTTTCTCGCCGCCGCCTACGCTTCGCGCGGCATCAAGATGCGCTGCACCTCGGGGGCGGGTTCGGAACTCCTCATGGGCTTTCACGAATCGAAATCGCTGCTCTATCTCGAAGCGCGCTGCCTCTGCCTCCAGCGGGGCATGGGCGTGCAGGGCACGCAAAACGGCGGCATCGACGGCGCGCCTCTCACCGCCACCATTCCCGGCGGCGTCCGCGAATTGATGGCGGAGAATCTCATCGCCGTGTGGCTCGACCTTGAATGCGCTTCTGGGAATGATGCGCGCTCGACGGAATCGGAAATCCGCGTGGGCGCCAAAATCCTGCCCTTTCTTATCGCCGGCTCCGATCTCATCTGCTCCGGCTTCGGTTCCATCCTGAAATACGACAATTCTTTCAACCCATCTTTGCTCAACGGCGAAGAACTGGAAGATTATCTCGTCTTGCAGCGCGACTTCGAAGCCGATGGCGGATTAACGCCGTTGCCGGAATCCCGCGCCCTCGATCTCAGGTCGCGCGCCGTCGAAGCCTTGGCCGCCGTCTATGAGGAATTCGGACTGGCCACCCCAACACCGGACATGAAGCAAAGCGTGGTCGTGGCTTCAGGCTCCGACGACACGCGCAGTTTCGTTCCGCGCCAGGTGGCGCTCATCAGCGAGGCGATCAAGGAGCGCGGCATCGCGGTTACCGATGTGATCAAGGCGCTGGCCAAACGGGGCTTCCGCGAGGAGGCGGAAAATCTGCTCAATGTGGTGAAACTTCGCCTCTCCGGAGACTATCTGCAAACCTCGGCCATGGTGCGGAACGGCAAGGTCGTCAGCGCCGTCAACGATCCCAACGACTATCTCGGCCCTGGATCGGGCTACCGCGTCTCGGAAAGCCGCCGCCTCGAACTCAACGGCATCCGCGATGTGCTTGACCAGAAGGAGGTGCTGCGCTCGGAAGCCATGCACGAAAAGGAAGAGGCCAAGCGCATCCGCTATCGTGCTTTGGGTCCGGCGAAACAGAGCGCCGATTCTTCCGACATCGTCATCGGCATCAGCCCGGCCTTCGGATTGAAGCTGTTCCAGACCACGGCGGGCCATCGCTTGTCGGATGTGCTCGCCGCCATGACCGGGGCCATTATCAAGCGCGGTCTCAAGCCCCGCATCGTCCGCTTCCGGCACACTGCGGATACGTCCTTCCTCGGCCTTTCCGCCGCGCGGCTCGCCGGTTCCGGCATCGGCATCGGCCTCCAGGCCAAGGGTACGTCGGTGATCCATCAGCGCGAGCGCCTGCCGCACAACAATCTCGAACTTTTTTCCAACGCACCGATCACCCGGCTTGAGCATTACCGGGGCTTCGGCGCCAATGCGGCTGCCTATGCGCTGGGCGAAATGCCCGAGCCCGTCGTCGTGCCGACGCGCGGCGAAGCCATGGGTTCGCGTTATCACGCGCGCGTCGCCCTGATCTACGCGATTGAGACGGGACTGACGGAGGAAGGTGCCCCACCGGAGGAAATCGGCATCACCTTCACCGGAGCGAAGTCATGAGCAAACTCACCATCGCCGACTACCCATTGGCCGAGACACGGCCAGATCAGGTGAAGGGCAAGCGCGGCAAAACCCTTGCTGAGATCACACTCGATGCAGTGATCGAGGGCCGTGTCACCATGGAAGACCTCCGTATCACGCCGCAGGCCCTGCACTCCCAGGCCGAAATCGCACGCGCCGCCGGCAGGCCAACGCTCGCCCGCAATTTTGAGCGGGGCGCCGAACTGGTCGAGGTGCCGCAGGATGTCATCATGGCGGTCTATGAGCTGTTGCGGCCCGGCCGCGCCACGTCGAAACAGCAACTGCTCGATGCCGCCCGGAACATGCGTGAGGCCTACAACGCCGAACGCATAGCATCCTTCATCGAAGAGGCGGCTTCGACCTACGAGGAGCGCGGCCTCTTCTCTTTCCGTTTTTGAGGACGTTCAATGTCGTGGAAAACCTCGTTCCGCTCGCTTTACTACGATGGCGCGCCTGAACCCGTCGATCCGGTGCTGCCTCCGAAGGAAACCGCGCTCCTCGTCATCGACGTGCAGAACACCTATCTCGAACGCCCCGACCGCTCCACGCTTTCAAAGGATGAGCAGCGCCGCTACGACGCCTGGACGCCCTTCCACGAGCGCATGCGCAAAACCGTCATTCCGCGCACGGCGGAACTCCTGAAGATCGCCCGCCGCCACGGCATCGAGTGTCTTTTTGCCCGAATTGCCTGTCACACCACGGACGGTCGCGACCGTTCGCTATCGCAGAAGATGCCGGGGTGGAACAATCTGCTGCTGCCCAAGAACGGAAAACCGTCGCAACTCGTCGATGCCTTGCAGCCGGTAGGCGATGAAATCACCGTCACCAAAACCACGGACTCGGCACTGACCGGCACCAACCTCCGCCTCATCCTGCACAATCTCGGCATCAAGCATGTGATCTGCTGCGGCATCTTCACCGACCAGTGCATCTCCTCGACGGTGCGAAGCCTCGCCGACGAAAGCTATGGCGTGGTCGTTGTGGAAGATTGCTGCGCTGCGGCAACCGAAGAGTTGCACCGCAAGGAGCTGGAGATCATCAACATGATCTACTGCCACGTCATGTCGAGTACGGAGCTTATTCAAATGATGGGGCTGGCAAAAGCGCCGGTTAGACCATAGTATGAGAGCAACCAGCGTGGGCAGGCCCCGGCACAGGGACCGCTCTCCGTTTGGGGGGAAGTCTAGTCAACAGGGAAACGGAGGGGCTTCATGGCTCAAGATACCGCGCAAACGACGATCGACGTCTCACGCGCCAAGAATGTCGACCTACTGCATTCCAAGGCCATCGGCCTCATCGGCGTGCTTTTTCTCACCGTGACCGGGGCAGCGCCGGTTTCAGCGATGCTGGGCAATGTGCCGTTCGCGGCGGGTTATGGCATCGGCATCTACACGCCGGCGGCCTTCCTGCTTGCCACGATCGTGCTCACCATCTTCTCGGTCGGTTACGCGGCGATGGCGGCCAGGGTCTCGTCGGTGGGCGGCTTCTACTCCTTCATCAGCCAAGGCCTTGGCCGCGAGGTCGGCATGTCGGCGGGCATTTCCTCGCTTGCCTGCTATTCGATCTTCGAGGCCTCGCTCACGGGATTGTTCGCCTTCTTCGGCAACCAGTGGCTCGCCACCCATCTTGGCATCAACGTGCCATGGATCGTGCTGGCGCTGCTCATGATTGCCTTGATCGGCGTGCTCTCCTACCGCGAGGTGAAATTGTCGGTGCAAGTCCTGGGCGTGGCGCTGATCCTTGAAATTGTGATCCTGGTGATCTTCGCGCTTGGCGTCATCTCGGCATCCAGCGGCACAAGCTTCAATCTCGAAGCGCTCAACCTGTTCAATCTCTGGACGCCGGTGGCAGCCCAGACTGTCGGCGCCGTGGCGATCCCGGTTGGGGCGGCGGCGGTCGGTGTCTTCATGGCATTCTGGTCATGGGTCGGCTTCGAGATGGCGCCGAACTATGCCGAGGAGTCGCGCGATCCCAAACACATCATTCCGCAGTCGCTCTATATCTCGGTGATAGGCCTTGGCCTCTTCTACATTATCGTCAGCTGGTGCGCCGTTTCGGCCTATCCAACGGAAGGCGACATGCTGGCCAAGGCGTTCTCGGACGGAGGCAACTTCTACCTGACGCCAATCGAACAATTTGTCGGCGGCTGGGCCAAGGAACTTCTCGCGATCTTGATCTTGACCAGTTCCTTTGCCTGTGGTGCGGCCTTCCACAACACGGCGGCCCGCTACATGTATTCGCTCGGCCGTGAAGGCGTGTTGCCGAGTGCGCTGGGCGGAACCCACAAGACGTTCCGCAGCCCCCACACGGCATCCATAGTGCAGACCGTTCTGGCGGCGGTATGGGTCATTCTGTACGCCATCTTCAACGGCACGGGCGATCCGATGGGGCAAGCCTTTCTTGGTGTTTACACACTGTTTGCTGTGCTGGGCACCGGGCTCCTGCTGGTGCTGCAAGCGGTCGTATCGCTGGCCATCTTCCGTTATTTCCAGCGGAACGGCGGCGGCAATGCCTTCACGACCATGGTGGCGCCGTTATTTTCGCTGGTGGTACAGCTAGTGCTTGTCTTTCTGCTGGTCGACAATCTGGCGACCTTCGCCGGCAGCAGCGCCTTCGCCAATGCCATTCCCTATATTGCGGCGGCCATCATCCTGGTCGGCCTGATTTGGGGTTTCGTGCTCAAGGCGAGCAAGCCCGAGGCCTACAAGAATATCGGCCACATGGTGAACGAGGGCTAGTCAAGCAACAACAGACAAGAAGGGACAGCGGTCAATCGCTGTCCCTTCTTCTATGGGAGGTAATCATGTCAGCATCGCTCAAGGGCCGCTCGGTCCTCGTCACCGGCGGCAGCAAGGGCATCGGCAAGGGCATTGCCCGGGTCTTCGCCGAAGCCGGAGCCAAGGTCGCCATCGTTGCACGTCACGCCGATCAGGCGGAGGCGGCGGCGAAAGACATCGGCCACGGCGCTTTTGGATTGACGGGCGATGTGACCTCGCTGGCCAGCATGGACGCCGCGATGAAAGCGGCGGCGGCAAAACACGGCGGCCTCGATGTGCTGTGCGCCAATGCCGGCATCTTCCCATCCGCCAGGCTTGAGGAGATGACGAGCGAACAGTGGGATGAAACGGTCGACACCAATCTCAAGGGCACCTTCCATGCCATCAAGGCGGCC
>JBKKDI010000237.1:0-2591 GCA_046708645.1 Aestuariivirga sp. | reverse complement strand
ACCTTGCACTGGCATCAATCGCGGCGGCGATGATGGCGTTCGTTACGCCCGCGAGTGCTCTAAATTCGCTGACGTTTCAAGGCGTGACATTTCAGACCCTGGCTTCTGGCAACACGCTCCAGCTAATCATTACCAACGCCCTGACCGGCGGTACAGGCAATTGGACTAACATCGGTTTTCTGAAGGCATTCGAAATAAAGGGTATTGGCAACGTTACGGGCGCCACGCTGGCTGGCTGGACCTCCAACGTTAATAACGGTCTGGCGAATGCTGCCGGTTGCACCACAGGTGGTACCCCGGGCGCCTGCTTCTCTAAGGCTACTGCGGCTCAGTTGAGCGACTCGATGACTTTCTCGATCGCCTTTGCCGGCACCAACCTGAACTTCGACGCTCCGCACCTCAAGGTACAGTTTCTTACGGGCCAGTACGACAGGCGTGCAACGGGCGACCTGTTGTCCCAGACCATTCCCGTAGCCGCCATACCCGAGCCCGAAATCTACGCCATGATGGCAGTCGGACTGGGCTTCTTGGGTTGGGTGTCGCGCAGGAAGAAGTTGAAGGAAGCCGGTGCCGCTTGATAACAACTATCAATCTGTCAAAACCCCGCCCGAGTGGCGGGGTTTTTTTATTCGGGGCCATCCAGTCGCGGCAGAAATTAAGCACCGTCGCCCGGCATTGATGAGCTACAGCGCCAACCAGAATGGAGATCCGCGCACGAATCAGATTAGCGCATGCAGCTCGGTGAGCGGCATCTTCTTGCTCACCGCCCTGTAGATTGCCTGGGATGCAAGGTCAGGCAGGAATTCCTGCCGATGCAACCGGGTGACATGCCCGATACCTTCTCCCGACACGGGCGCCCTGGAAAAGGCAATTGGCCTTCAACTCTCCACACCACTCCGTCAGGTCGTGCGGCAGTTTGTGGACTGGTACAGGAACCACTACAGCCTATGGAGACAGTTGAACTAAACCGCGTGTACCGTGCCGCGTCCGGTATGCATCGATTGAAATCGAAGCAAGTGATTCATTACCGTTGACGCAATTTTCGCAATGCCTGCTCAACAGATAATCCTCGTCACCGGCGGTATCGGCTCCAGCGGCTTCCAGGCCTTGTTTCTCCCTTTGCACACACCACACTGCACATTCCGGTTAAGCGCCCAGGGTCCGCCACCCAAACCCGGAACACTCGCGGCAGACCTGGCTTCCGAGCTTGCCGGCACCGTCACAGCATTCGCATGTGACCCAGATGTGCGTGAGTTCGCTCTTGAACAAGCCGGCGCAGCACCTGCCATGATTCGTGCGGCCACAGCGGTGGTTCACGCAGTGGAAGGGCGCGCGATCGAGCGCTTCATCGAGTCCTGTGACCCGCACGGCTTTGCGCGCATCTACTCTGACACCCGTGGAAACAACTATCTGCTCGCGTTCCCCTGCAAGACACGGCACTCTTGCCCGAACTTCCATCAGAAGCGGATGCACTTGTACGACGAATGGGTGGAGGAAGCCGTTCTTGCGCCCGTGCCTCACCGGCAGTACGTCTTTATGGTCGCTTGGCGCCATGGGCACTTCTCGGCGCACAACGAGTTGAGAGATCCGCAAAGTCTAGGAGGCCGATCCGCTGGAGTGCCCCCAGTGCAACGGCCGGATGCGGGTTATTGCGCTGATCGAGGATCCGGGAGTCATCCGCGCATCCTTGAGCACCTTGGATTGTGGGCGCCGCTCGCCACCGAGCGAATTCAACCGTCCGGTCATGCGAGTTGGCCCCGGTACGCCGACCTGCCACTGACCTATCACCCGGTTCTCGACATCGCCTGACCTGCCGAACGGAAGAAACGCTTCGAAACAGCCGGGGGACGGGAAGGAGCTTACCGCGCTCTGGCGGTTGGAATAGATTGATCGGTGTTTGACCGCCAATCCCGCTTAAGACAAACTCGGTTCGCGGTCCTCTCCCGGGAAGGGAGAAGCTAGTGTAGTGTCCTATAAATAACTTTACAGTTAAGCGACCTTCTTTTTCCCTCGGGGCAGGGTGGATCCGGGTTTGATCTGTTCCATCTTCACCCGCGCCCGTTCGATCTTCTTGATGATGTCCTCGACGGTGGTCGTCCAGATGAAGGGATTGGGATTTTGGTTCCAGGCTTGCATGAATTCCTCGATCGCCACTTTTAAATCCGGGACGCTCACGAAGCTGCCGCGCCGAATCGCTTTCTGCGTCAGTTCTCTAAACCAGCGCTCCACCAAGTTCAGCCAGCTCGAACTGGTCGGAACGAAGTGACACACAAACCTTGGATGCTTGTTCAGCCACGCTTGCACGTGCGGCTCTTTGTGCGTGCCGTAGTTGTCCATCACCAAGTGCAGCCGCAGCTCCGGGGGGAACTCACCGTCCAAGCGGCGCAGAAATTTCAGCCACTCCTGATGGCGGTGCCGGGAGTGACATTCACCGATCACCTTGCCGTCCAACACGTTGAGCGCCGCAAAGAGCGTGGTGGTGCCATTGCGTTTGTAGTCGTGCGTCATCGTTCCGCACCGGCCTTTCTTCAGCGGCAGCCCCGGCTGGGTGCGATCCAACGCTTGGATTTGGCTCTTTTCATCCAAACACA
>JBKKDI010000236.1:0-16370 GCA_046708645.1 Aestuariivirga sp. | reverse complement strand
ACGCTGGGTTTATCTCGGTAATTCGGTGCAGCTGATCGTTCGCCTAGAAACCGGCGACACGATGCAGGCGTTGCTTCAAAACAGTGGCGATGAGATTCCTTATCGCGCGGGCACGCCGGTTCAGGTTCACTTGCCACCGGAGGCTTTGCGCGTGCTGGCCGATACCGGCGCACGACTTGCTTCTGAAACGGCCGACCAGCAAAATTTATGACGCTGGTGGCATGTTGTCAGACAATATGACATATTAGAAACCAAAACGTAAAATTAGATTTGCCCAGAAGGAACTGCAAGTGACGAAGGGGTTGAACAAAGGGCTTACGAGCTATGGTGACGAAGGCTTTTCTTTGTTCCTTCGCAAGGCTTTCATAAAGTCCATGGGCTATTCGGATGACGCTTTGGACCGGCCGATTGTCGGAATAACCAATACGTATAGCGACTTCAACCCTTGCCATGGTTCGGTTCCAAAGCTGATTGAAGCCATCAAGCGCGGCGTGATGCTGGCTGGCGGACTTCCAATGGAATTTCCGACGATTTCGATTCATGAATCCTTTGTCCATCCAACCAGCATGTTTCTGCGCAATCTTATGGCCATGGACGTGGAGGAAATGATACGCGCCCAGCCCATGGATGCGGTCGTTTTGGTGGGCGGCTGCGACAAGACGGTTCCAGCGCTTCTCATGGGGGCAGCCAGCGCCGACCTGCCGTGCCTCCTCGTCGTGACCGGTCCTATGCTCACCGGCCACCATGAGGGAGAGCGTCTGGGCGCCTGTACAGATTGCCGGCGCATGTGGCGGAAATTTCGCGCTGGCGAGATAGATGAAACGAAGCTCAATGTCGTCAACGGCCAACTTGCACCGACGACTGGAACTTGCATGGTCATGGGGACCGCCAGTACGATGGCGTGTCTTGCCGAGACCCTTGGGATGATGTTGCCCGGCGGTGCCAGCATTCCCGCCACGCATTCGGCTCGCCTGCGCTTTGCCGAACAAAGTGGCGCGCGTGCAGTCGCGCTAGCCAGCGAAGCGCTTCGACCAAGCCAGATCATGACAGCGAAAGCATTTCACAATGCCCTCGTCATGCTCCAGGCGCTCGGCGGCTCGACGAACGCCATCATTCATCTTGCGGCTTTGGCGGGACGGTTAGGTCTGTATGTGGATCTTGATGAACTGGATCGAATAGGGCGCAGTGTTCCGGTGCTTGTCGATTTGAAACCCTCTGGAAAATATTTCATGGAGAATTTCCATGAAGCTGGGGGTTTGCGGAGCGTGCTCTTGTCCTTGCGGACCCGACTTAGGCTAGACGCCCTTACGGTTTCCGGCCGCACGCTTCGCGACGGCCTGGATCATGAGAATCCAGGCTCGCCAACGGGCGTCATCCGAACGGTGGATAGTCCCATTTATCCCGTCGGAAGCATTGCCGTTCTCCGGGGAAATTTGGCTCCCGGTGGCGCGGTCATCAAGCAGTCGGCAGCTTCTCCGCAGTTGATGCGGCATCGCGGAAAGGCTGTTGTGTTCGACTCTATTGCCGATCTTTTCGCTCGCATCGATCTTCCTGAATTGGAGGTGTCCGAGAACGATGTTCTGGTCTTGCGCAACGCAGGTCCCAAAGGTGCGCCTGGGATGCCAGAGGCCGGCGATATCCCGATCCCCCGAAAATTGGCGCGGAAGGGAGTGACCGACATGGTTCGACTCTCCGATGCCCGGATGAGCGGAACCTCCTTTGGAACGATTGTACTCCACATCACGCCCGAGGCGTCGATTGGCGGATCTCTTGCGCTTGTTCGTGATGGAGACGAAATCTCGCTCGACGTGGAGCAGCGGCGGCTCGACCTGCTTGTGGATGAGAAAGAACTTAATCGGCGTCGAAAGAAACAGGTGAGCGAAGCGGCAGTAGATACCCCGTTGCGAGGCTATCAGAAGCTTTACGTGGATACAGTGCTTCAGGCGGATCAAGGCTGTGATTTCGATTTCATGTTACCGAGTGCGAAGCCAAAACAAACCGCCCGGTTTGAGGAAGCACATCCCTCCGCCTTGGAGACTGCGATATCACCGTCCGGACGCAGATGAGAGAACCTCGCTTCGATATTCTGTTCGAACCCGTGCGTATAGGTCCGGTGGTAGCGAAGAACCGTTTCTATCAAGTTCCGCATTGTAACGGGATGGGGCATCGCATGCCCCGTGCCGTCGCAGCCATGCGGGGGATCAAGGCGGAAGGGGGATGGGGAGTCGTCTGCACTGAAATGTGCGAGATCCATTCATCGAGCGACGTGGGTCCCTATCTGGAAATGCGGCTGTGGAGCGATGCGGATATTCCCTCGGCTGCCCTGATGTGCGACGCGGTGCATGCACATGGGGCGCTGGCGGGAGTCGAGCTCGCGCATGCGGGAATATCCTCCAACAATCATTATAGCCGCGAAGCTCCGATGGGGCCGGTCGCCGAACCGAACGACTCTTATGCTCCGCTACAAGCACGGGCGATGGACAAGCAAGACATCGCCGATGTCAGACGGTGGCACCGTAATGCGGCGTTGCGGGCGAAGCGCGCTGGATTTGACATCGTTTATGTTTATGCAGGGCATGGCCTAGCCCTTCCCATGCAATTTCTCCAGCGCCGCAGGAACACGCGGACGGATGAGTATGGCGGCAGTCTTGAGAACCGCGCGCGCCTGCTGCGCGAATTGGTGGAAGACACGAAAGACGCCGTGGGAGACAAATGCGCGATCGCGGTGCGGTTGGCCGTGGATGAATTGATGGGTGCCGAAGGTCTCACAGCCGACGGTGAAGGCCGTGCGGTGATCGAAATGATGGCGGAATTGCCGGACCTTTGGGACGTGAATATCAGCGGTTTCAGCAATGATGCGAAGACATCACGCTTCGCGGAGGAAGGACATCAGGAATCGTTCACCGCCTTCGTAAAGAAAGTCACGACGAAGCCAGTTGTCGGTGTTGGACGCTTTACCTCTCCCGACGCTATGGTGTCCCAAATAAAACGGGGCATTCTCGATTTCATAGGAGCGGCGCGGCCATCGATTGCAGATCCCTTTCTTCCCAAGAAAATCGAGGAGGGGCGCCTCGATGACATACGCGAATGCATAGGCTGCAACATCTGCGTGAGTGGCGACAGTACATTCTCCCCGATCCGCTGCACCCAAAACCCCACTATGGGAGAAGAATGGCGCAAGGGTTGGCATCCGGAACGCATGAACCCAAAAAAAAGCGAGGATGGAAGCGTTTTAATTGTGGGTGCCGGTCCCGCCGGTCTGGAAGCAGCCAGGGCACTTGGTGAACGCGGTTATTCGGTCCATCTTGCTGAGGCGTCTCGGGAGCTAGGGGGAAGGGTCAGCCTGGAGGCGCGTCTTCCCGGATTGGCTCAATGGGCGCGGGTGCGCGACTGGCGTGTCGGCCAAATCGCCAAACTCGCCAATGTCGCAGTTTATCGCGAGAGCCGACTTGGCGTCGCCGAGGTCCTTGAATTCGCCCCCGACCATGTGATCGTCGCGACCGGCGCCCAATGGCGGCGCGACGGCGTGGGCAGGACGCATGCTCTTCCAGTCACCGGCTTCGACAGACCGTCGGTGATCACCCCCGATCAGATCATTGCGGGCATGATGCCGGATGACCCTGTAGCTATATATGATGATGACCATTATTACATCGGAGGCGTGATAGCCGAGATTTTGCGGCGGGCAGGGCGAACCGTGACGCTCGTGACACCCGCTCCTTACGCTTCAGCATGGACGGCGCATACGTTGGAACTACACTCCGTGCAAACAAGATTAATGGAAGCCGGTATAACCGTGTTGCCCAACCGGCGCATTATGGGATTTGATGGATCGAGTGTAGATCTCGCCTGCGTCTTTACCGAGCGCACCAGCAACGTTGAATGCGCATCCATTGTGACCATATCTGCGCGTCTCCCGGACGATGCAGTCTTCCGACAGTTGCTGGCAGCTCCAGAGACGCTTGCCGCCGCAGGAATTCGGCGAGTGCAGGCGATCGGTGACGCGAGGGCTCCTTCGACGATTGCCGCGGCGGTCTATTCCGGTCACCAAGCTGCACGAGAGCTGGACAGCAATACCAGCGTCGACACTTCCTTTGCGCGAGAACTGCCGGAGCTTGTTGCTGATCGTGCCGAAGCAGTGGACCAAGACAAGCGGGCTGGGGATGCTTCGCCAAGGATCGAATGAAGGGGGAGGACGAAGTCCGGGATATCGTCCGAGAGGAACCACAAGGCCATTGCTGCCTTAAGAGTAAGCCGAGGGGTGATTTATCGTCTTCTGCTTCAGCCACGTCATGAAAACCTTTACCGAAGGACTGAGTACACCAGGGCAAGGTTGGATGTAGTAGGTCCCGAAAGCCTCGTCTGAAAAAAGCTCAACCAGCTTACCGGATTGGAGTTCGTTTTCAACGAACGGGCGTGCGGTGTAGGTAATCCCGTCTCCGCGTCGCACCGCCTCCATGATCAAATTGCCCGGCATGTGAGTGATAACCAGTGGCCGTGTTGGTGTGACACCGTGCCGTTCCATCCAGTGGGCTACTTCATTGGTGCCAAGCTCCTGCAACCAAGGCATATCGACAAGCATTGCCGGGTCGGTGAGTTCTTGTCCACGTCCACCAATCAACTCAGGCGTTCCGACAACGACCATATCTGCGATCAGAACCGCGTCTACTCTCGTGTCTGCCTCGCGGCCTTCCCGGTAACGGATCGCCAGATCGATGCCACCCGGCGTCAGCTCCACAATTTCTGAGGTTGGGTTTAAAAGCAGTGTGATCCCCGGATGCTGCTGCTGGAAATCCACGATTCTCGACATCAACCACATCACCGCGAAAGCCGGCGAGGTGGTGATTTGCACCGGACGAATGGCGTTGGCTCCGGTCAGAGTGTCAATGCCTCTGCGAATGGTGGCGAACCCGGCGGACAACTCCCGGGCCAATGCCGTTCCTTCTTTGGTGAGGGCTATCTTGCGCCCGTTTCGGGCAACAAGGGCCAGGCCCAGGCGCGTTTCCAGCGCTTTAATCTGTTGACTCACGGCTGCGTGAGTGACGTTCAAAGCGGTGCCGGCTCGTGAATAACTCCCCAGTTCCGCCACGGTGGAAAACGTCTTGAGGCTGTTGAGTGAAGGAAAGCCGGACCAGTCCATGTGTTAGTATTTCTTACATATCCGAAATTTATTTGAATGGCATTCAGCAGGCAATTGACTAACGATGTCAACGCCTGGTTGGGAGCCGACGGTATGAACGAAACCAATGAAAACCATGAAGGCGGCTGCCTGTGCGGAGCGGTTCGCTACATGTTAAAAGGCTCGCCGGAGAACTCGGCCCATTGTCACTGCCGCTCCTGCCAAAGAGCGCTGGGAGCCGGATTTGCCACATGGTGTGCCGCGAAAAGTGAAAACTTCAATGTCACCAAAGGGAAGATCAAGATCTGTGAAACCTCGCTGGGCATTGAACGCGGGTTTTGCAGCAACTGCGGCACCTCATTAATTTACGTCGCAAATGGAAACTGGTCCGGTGGCGACCGAACAGGAAAAGTTTGGTTTCTGGCCCCGACACTCGATGACCCTTCAATCGCTCATCCGACCAGTCATGTTTATGTTTCACACCAGCAGCCATGGGTGAAGCTCAATGATGGTTTGCCGACATTTGCAGAATTTTGAATTTGCAAGGACATGTCATGAAAGAAAGTATCGTGAGAACAGTTTACTCCTACGCCTGCAAGGATTATCCAGGAATGGAAGCGTGTCCGGGCCATTTCACCGCTGGAACGGAAGCGGAAATTATAAAGCTCGTGGAACTTCACGCATCGGTTGGCCACGGAGAAAATCCCGCTCAATGGAGCGCGGAGGATAGAGCTTATCTTAAGACGCTTATCAAGTGTGAATAGGCTGGTGACTCTCTCAATTCGTTGCTTAGAGTTGGAGGCGTCGTGGGACGCTTGCCCAATAGGGTAAGTGTCAATAAAAATTGAAGGAAACGATCGAGTATAGGTAGCAACTGCCGGCAATAACCTTAGGCCAACATTTGACGGACCGTGATGCGCTAACATTTGTATGATCTTGTTCAAGAACCCCTCGACAAGGTTACAGGTTGGTGCCTACTTGCGGTCAGGATGGAGCAGGGCTGTTCATCCTAAGCATGTGAGACTAACGCTTCGCAAAAGCCCCAGAATAGGAGCCTGGCAGTGAATCCAAACAAAGCACTTTGGGAAAAAGGTGACTTTACGCGCATTGCACAAAGTATGAGAAAAAGCGGCGAGGCGCTCGTTAAAGGACTTGGAATCACCAAAGGCCTCAAGGTTCTAGACCTGGGCTGTGGTGACGGCACAACAGCGCTGCCGGAGGCAAGGCTTGGGGCGGACGTACTCGGCGTCGATATTGCCAGCAATCTGGTTCAAGCCGGAAATAAACGCGCAAAAGAAGAGGGCATGACGAATTGCAAGTTTCAAGAAGGCGATGCATCCAACCTTCACGAACTCAAAGACAATTCCTTTGACTTGGTCGTGAGCGTCTTTGGCGCGATGTTTGCACCCAAGCCGTTCGATGTGGCCAAAGAGATGGTGCGCGTAACTCGATCGGTGGCCGGATCGTCATGGGAAACTGGATTCCAAATGACCCGACATTGGTAGCCCAAATCCTGAAAATAAGCTCCGCTTATTCGCCACCGCCGCCGGAAGGCTTCATTAGCCCCATGAATTGGGGAGTCGAAAGCAACGTGGTCGAACGATTCTCAGGCGCGGGTATTCCAAAGGAGAATGTATCCTTCGCAAGAGATACCTTCACATTTGAAATCCCTGGCAAACCGTCAAAACTGTTGGAAACATTCAGGGGATTCTATGGGCCAACCATGAATGCTTTTGAAGCAGCGGAAAAGAACGGTAGGGCGGACGATTTGCAAAGAGAGCTGGAAGTTTTGTTCAACAGCCAAAACAAAAGCTCAAGCAAGGATACAACGTCTATTCCAGCGACTTACTTGCGCGTTACAGTTGTGGTCAACTAGTTTTTTGGCTCCTGCGCGTTCCTGCTATGAAACTTGCCTACCTTCCATGGGTCAGTGGAGCAAATATCAATAGCCTCGCCCTCCTGCTTAAAAGAGAAGCCATGTCGCGGCGATGGGTTCCGTCCTTTATGCTCTGCATTACAGGGTGTTTCCCGGTTATGGGTTAGAACGCGGCATCTTGGCGGACTCCTGCATCAGGACGGCAACGGCCGCGCCAGAGAGGAATGTGAGCGCGGCAATCGACGTGATGGCCCACGGAAATCCAAAGAAATCGGCGATGATTCCCGCCGACAGCGCGCCGATTGCGTAACCAAGATCCCGCCAAAATCGATAGACGCTGAGCGAGCGAGCCCGCCAGGACGGATGCGAGGCATCTGATACCGCCGCGATCAGGCTGGGATATACCATAGCAGTTCCCAGCCCGAGCAGAAGGCTGCCGGCAAGCCACCAGCCGAACTCGCGGGTCGACGCGGTCAGGAACAAGCCTCCCGCTTGAACCCACATGCCCGCGACGATCAGACCCTTACGACCCCACCGATCGCTTAACGGGCCTGTTGCGATCTGCAGAATACCCCAAGTTACGGGATAGATGGCCTTGAGAATGCCGATGCGCTCGATGCTAAGTCCGAAGGTGGCGAAGAACAATGGAAAGTTGCCCCAGCTCATACCGTCGTTGAGATTGTTGACGAGTCCGGCTTGCGATGCGGCGAAGAGATTGCGATCGCCGAACGAGGTCAGCACAAAGACTTCCCTGAACCCAATTGGAGCGGCCTCCTCTGGTCTGCTGCCAATTTCCATTCGAACATGATCGCGGGTATCGCGGACGAGCAGGATGGAGAGCACCGCGCCGGCCAACGCGTATCCGATCCCCAGATAAATTGGCACGGGCCGCAATCCATATAACGATGCGAGGTAACCAGTGAGGAAGGCCGTGGCACCCACCGCGACATAACCGGCGAATTCGTTGAGGCCAACGGCAAGACCCCGTGACTTCGGCCCGGCCAGGTCGATTTTCATGATCACCGTCATCGACCAGGCGAGGCCTTGATTGATGCCGAGCAAGGCGTTGGCTGCGATGATCCATTCCCAACCCGGCGCCCAGATGAGCATGAACGGAACCGGCAGACCGAACAGCCAACCCAGGATCAGCACGCGTTTGCGGCCCCAGACATCGGCGAGTTGCCCGGAAACGAGATTGGCGAATGCTTTGACCACACCGAAGCTGACAATGAAGGAGACGATAAGTGTCGTCGATGCGATGCCGAACTCCTCAGCTCCGATGAGCGGCACAACGGTCCGCTCGATTCCCACCATTCCACCGACGAATGCGTTGATCACGACGAGCAGCGCGAACTGCGGCCAATTGGCTTTGAGGCCAAGTACAGTCTTGTTCGTTGCCGGGGCGGGTGTGTTGTCGACTTTCTCGGGGGTCATTCGGCGGCGATGCCGGCGTTAGTTGCTAGTATGAAGTGCAAAAAGGCATCCTCATCGCCGATGCGGAATGCCTTGTTATGGCGCCTCTCAAACCCGAACGCGCATCCCGGTTTGCTGCTCAAGCCCGCGGCCGCGTGTTCAGCACATTCAAGCAAGTAGGAAACTGCAACGGGATCGGCGTGGAGGTACTCGGGCAGGATCATGGGATCCAAGTTGACTTCGGGCAATCATTCAATTAGGTGATTGATTGAATTAACAATGGTTGCCAAACAGTGTCAAGCCAGAACCCCAAGCGTGCCCTATTCACTCAGTTCGCCATGGTGGCAAAAGCCGTTGCGCATCCGCACAGACTCGAACTCCTGGAACAGCTCGCTCAGGGTGAGCGCAATGTCGAAGTCCTGGCCGAGCGAGTCCGGATATCGAGCGCCAATGCCTCCCAGCATCTCCAACATTTGCGCAATGCCGGACTGATCGCCACTCGGCGAGAAGGCAAATTCGTCTTCTACCGTTTGACGGACGATACCGTCCTTGACCTAATTGCATCAATCCGGCGTATCGCAGAGCGTAACCTCGCCGAGGTCGAGCGCGTGGTGCGCGGTTACTTCGATAGCCGTGACAGCCTGGAACCGGTATCGCGCCTGGAGCTTACGGAAAGAATGAAGGCGGGGCTCGTCACCGTGCTCGACGTTCGGCCCGAAGACGAGTTCGCCTTGGGACACGTGCCGGGAGCGCTCAATATACCGTTCGGCCAGCTCGAAAAGCGTCTGGCAGAGATCGCCCAGGATCAGGCGATCGTTGCCTACTGCCGTGGTCCTTATTGCGTCCTTTCATATGAAGCGGTGGCGCTGCTCAGGGCCCGTGGTTTCGATGCGCATCGCCTGGAAGACGGCTTGCCTGAATGGCGGGCGGCCGGATTGCCGCTGGAAGTGGCGTGAAGCAGGCGCGATGGGTGTTTCGCACTCTCGGATGTAAATCATGACGGTTGCAAGTCTCCCAATGTATGACCTCCCTGAGATCGCGGGGGCTACCAACGCCTGGTGGAGGGGGCTTGCACGCGCGTTCCGGCGGGAAGGTATTGCTGATGTGCCTGATGAACTTTGGCGCGGCGCGAATTACCGCGATCCCTGGACACGACATGACCTTCTTCTCAGTCAAGCATGCGGCTATCCGCTCATGCATGAGTTTCGTGGCAAAGCCACGTTGGTTGCAACGCCGTGCTACTCAGCCCCAGGATGTAACGGAGCGAACTATTGCAGCGTTGTTCTTGTTCATAGTGATTCTGCTGCGAGCGATATCGGCGAGTTGAAAGGAACAAGATGCGCCATCAACAGCCGCGACTCACAGTCAGGCTATAATGCGCTTCGCGCGCTGATCGCCCCAATCTCTTCAGGCAAACGGTTTTTCTGCGACGTGATTACCAGCGGCAGCCATCTGAACAGCCTGAAAATGGTGTCCGAAGGTGAGGTAGACGCCGCAGCAACAGACTGCGTCACCTATGCACTACTTTCGCGCTATCGCCCCGACGCCATCGAGAGAACGCGGCCGCTGTGCCTCACACCAAGTGCCCCTGCATTGCCTTACATCACCAGTTGCCCGGCGAAAGACGATCTCGTGGAACGGCTGCGCAATGGACTTGAGGCAGCCAGTCACGATCCGGAATTGACGGACAGCCGTGAAATCTTGATGCTTCAGGGTTTTTGCGTACTCCCCATCTCTGAATATGAGCGCGTTGTCGAGATGGAGAGGCAGGCCGCAGCCTGCGGATACGGAGAAGTGGCCTGATGAAGGTCGATCCACACAGCTTAGGGGAACTCTACTTATGAGAAAGCCTTGCTTTATCGCCCGCCAAAGAAGACGCCCCAGGTCGCCTACTCGGCCACATCGTGGCGCGCGGCATGGCGATGGGGCAAGAATGGAAAACGATCGGGCGCTTGAGCGCGCATCGATGACGACGTTTTCTAATACCACGGGGTTTGATGGTGGGCCGACCTTGTTGATGGTCGAGCTGCCCTGTCAGGAACTCCAACCGCGCCCTCGCCTATCGCTATACCAACCGTCTATTGCTTATTCCGTATGCGCCGGCACCGCCCGGACATAGTGGAGGTTCTTTGCAGTCGCTGACCAAAGAGCATGACTTGACGACCTCGCAGATGGGTGGCCGCCTGTTCCAGTTCAGCCTGCCGATGTTCGAGCATGCGTACGCATTCCGATCCCTTCATCACGTGCTGCTTGCGAGCGGGGACGATGCGATCCACGACGAATTGCGCGAACGTATCCGGCGCGCCGTCCGGCACGAACTTGCCGGAAAGTCGCTTGTTGAAGCCGGCATTCCGCCCGAGTTCGCTGTCCAGTTCGTCGCTGGCGCGTTCCTATCTGTACTTGCTTGGTGGACTGCGACGAACGCAGACCTTTTACCTGAGCGAATTGATGAGATGTTTCAGCGTATGGCAGCGCAGGGCATCGGCAATTAGGAAGATTGCCCATTCCCTTTTTCTTTTGCACACATAATGAGGACGTTAGGTCGCTCTCAAGAGCCGCAGCGCATTGGCGGTCACAAGAACCGTTGCTCCTGTATCCGCGAGTATGGCGATCCACAATCCCGTCATGCCGAGGACGGTTGTAACCAGAAACACGGCCTTCAGCCCCAATGCCAAGGTCACATTCTGACGGATCACCGCCATGGTCCGGCGCGAAAGCTTGACCAGCGCTGCAACGTCTGAAATCCTATTGTTCAGTACCGCGGCATCCGCAGCCTCCAACGCCACATCTGTGCCGGAGCCCATGGCGATGCCAACAGTTGCAGCGGCAAGTGCTGGCGCATCGTTGATGCCGTCGCCCACCTTGGCAATTCCGCCTTGCGTAGAGAGCTCCTTGATAACGGCAAGTTTGTCTTCGGGCAGGAGTTCGGCTTTGACCTCCATGCCGAGCATCTTGCCCACGGCTTCCGCGTTGGCGCGATTGTCACCGGTCAGCATGATGGGCTTGAGCCCAAGTGCAGCGATTTCCCCAACCGCCGAAATCGCGTCGTCTCGCGGTTCATCGCGCAAGGCGATCAAGCCCACGGCACGCTGATTGACGATGACGGCGGAGACGCTCTTGCCGTCTTCTTCCAGCGCACGGGCACGGGAAAGAACGGCCTGATCCGTGACACCTAGCCGGACCGGTGCGCCAATCATAACAGACTTGCCATCGACAGTGGCTAAGAGGCCCTTTCCGGGGATGGCCCGTGACTCCACGGGCTTGAACTCGATTTTCTGATCCTTGGCATGGTTGACGATGGCTACGGCAAGCGGATGCGACGATCCCGACTCAGCGGATGCAGCAATCCGCAACAGATCCTCATTCGTCATGGCGCCGAACACCTCGACATCGGTGACCTTGGGCTTTCCTTCAGTCAGGGTTCCCGTCTTGTCGAAGGCGATGTTCTTGACCTTGCCGATGGCCTCAAGCACACCACCCCCCTTGACCCGAAGGCCACGCCGCGCACCTGCGGCAAGTGCCGAGGCAATGGAAGCAGGAGTCGAAATGACAAGCGCGCATGGGCAGCCGATCAACAGCAGTGCCAGGGCGCGATAAATCCAGGTGTTCCATGCTTCCTGCCAAAAGATCGGCGGAACAATCGCCACCGCGATGGCGAACGCGCAAATCACGGGCATGTACCAGCGCGCGAAACTGTCGATGAACCGCTCGGATGGAGCCTTGGCGTCGGCGGCTTCCTCAACGAGTTTCACCACACGCGCAATCAAATTGTCTTGCGCGGATTTTTCGACCTTTACGCGCAGCACGGCTTCCAGATTGATCGAACCTGCCAGCACCGTGTCCTTGGCCTCTTTGGTGCGTGGAACGGATTCGCCGGTTAAGGCCGATTCATCGACTGACGATGTTCCTGAATCAACAACGCCGTCCGCCGGCACCCGGTCGCCGGGACGAACGACGACAATGGAGCCAAGGGCTATCTTTTCAATCGGTGTTTCAACGAGCCCCGTTTGAGTTTCTACCATGGCGGTCTTCGGCGCGATTTGCCCCAGCGCCTTGATACCCGACCGGGCGCGTCCGGCGGCAACGCCTTCGAGCAGTTCGCCAACCGCGAAGAGAGCGACGACGATCGCCGCCTCCTCGACCGCGCCAATAACCACGGCGCCGACGACGGCAATCGTCATCAGCATCTCGATGGTAAAGATCGAGCCTGACACGAGCGCGGCGAAGGCCCGCCGTGCAACCGGGATCGTTCCCACGGCGCAAGCCGCAAGAAAGATCGGAACCGAGCCGTAAGGCAGCAAGCGCTGTTCAATGTAGCCAGCCGCGATCAAGACGCCTGTAGCCATGACTAGCCGGCCTTTCGAGGATTGCCACCACGGCCCCTCGATTGCCTCGCCGTGATCGGATGGATGAGGGCCGTCACCTTCACCGTGTCCGTCTGGGCCGGCTTTGATATCTTTCTGCGACACTCCGTATCCCAGTTTCTTGACGGCCGTTTCGACATCGGCGGCCTTGTCCGCGCCATCGAGCCTGACTGTAAGCGTTTGGCTTTGGAGGCCCATACGTACATCCGACGCGCCTGCGATCTTTTTGACTGCCCTTTCGATTTTGTCCACGCAAGAAGCGCAATCCATGCCTGTCACGTGGAATTTGTATTCGATCGGTTGGGTCTTGGGTGTTACCTGGGGCATGATGACTTAGTCCCAAGCCCAAAATGACTTGCGGCGCTTGCGTTTCCATGGGTTTTCGTCGGCGTCGGCAATCCACAGCGAAGCCTTCTGCAGGACGATGACCCGCGCTCCGATCTTCACCCGGTCGTAGAGGTCTGCGACATCGGCATTGATCATCCTGATGCAACCGGACGACACTGCCTTGCCGATGGAGGACGGAACGAAGGTGCCGTGAATGCGATAGAGCGTGTCGACATTTCCCTGAAAGAGATAAAGGGCGCGGGCACCGAGAGGATTTTTCGGTCCGCCCGGCATGCCGTCGGCCCATTGGGCGGCAAATTCATCGCGTGCGACCATATCCGCTGGAGGCGTCCAGGTGGGCCATTTGGCCTTGTGCTTGATGACGGCCGCGCCCGACCAGGAAAAGCCCTGACGGCCGACACCGATCCCATAGCGCACGGCCTTGCCGTTGGACTGGATCAGATAGAGAAATTTCTTGCGCGTATCGACCACAATTGTCCCGGGCGGGTAATTGCTGGCAAACCGCACCACTCTGCGGCGAAACTTGTGGGGAACTTTCTGGATGTCGGAATTTGAAATTGGAAAAAGTTCAGCAGCGACCCTTCCTGCGGTCATCGGCGCGGTGATCGCTGCGGCCACAAGTCCGAGAAGCAATGTTCGGCGGTTCATCATTCTTTCCTAACTATTGGCTGAGAGCTGCATCGATAGCGGTTTTGATTTCGGCAAAGTCCTTGTGGCCATCGACCATCTTGCCGTTGATGAAAATCGCCGGAGTTCCTTTGATTCCGAACTCGTCCCTGGCCTTCATTGTGGAGTCGAAGATCGCTTTCGAAATGTCTTCGCGTTTAAGACACGTTTCAAATGCGGCCTCATCCATGCCGGAGAGCTGCATGACGCGTAAGAGTTCTTTCTTGCGGGTGTTCATCCAGGTTTGTTGGCGCCGAAACAACATATCGATCGTCGAGAAAAACTTCTCCTCCGGCACGCATCTCGCCAGCAAGAAAACAGCCATTGCCAGCTGATCGAGCGGAAACTCGCGGAATATGAAGCGGACTTTTCCCGTGTCGACGTACTCTGTACGGATCAGCGGGAGTATCTTTTCGTGAAACTCGGCGCAATGCGGACAGGTCGCCGAGGCATACTCGATCACGACGACCGGCGCATCTGCCCTTCCGATGCTTCGCTCGCCAAGGGAAGGTGCTGCTGCCAGAAGCTTGTCAGCAAACGCTTTGCCGGCGTTGTCCTGAGCCTGTGCCGGACCCATCGCCAAAAGCGCGGCCACGCCGGTTGCCGATAAGATTTTCAGGCATGTTCTCTTGTTCATCGTGTTCTCCGCGGGGTTCACGAGACCGTGAACTGATCCGTCATCCCGCTACGCTACAATCTCTAGTCACTATAGATTCAAGAGGAAAAAGTGATGTCCGGTATCGCCATCGGCAAGCTCGCGGAAAGAGCCGCAACGAAGGTCCAAACCATCCGCTATTACGAGGAAATTGGCCTTATCCGTCCGTTCAGCCGTACCGAAGGCGGCCACCGGCTTTACGGCCCGGAAGATGTGAAGCGGCTGAAATTTATTCGGCACGCCAGAGAACTGGGTTTTGGCATTGATATGATCCGCGAGTTGCTAACACTCTCCGATACTCCCGAGACAAGCTGTTCCGCCGCCGACGCCATCGCCCGCGCACAACTTGAACAAGTGGAGATTCGCCTTGAAAAGCTGAAGGCCCTGCGCAAGGAACTAAGGCGCATGGTTGAGGAATGCGCCCATGACAGAGTCAGCCAGTGCCGCGTCATCGAAATACTCAGCGATCACCGGCATTGTTCGAGCGAGCACTAGATATTCTTCCGAGGAGCGCCTTCCTTGTGCCCGATCCCCACCGTCTCGGATTACATCAAACCCAAAGTTGCTCCGGCAACCACCAGATAGCGCGCGACTTTTGCGATTGTAACAATCGTGACAAAGCTCCACAGGGGTTCGCGAAGAACGCCTGCCGCGACCGTCAACGGATCGCCCATCACGGGTGCCCAGCTTAGCAGGAGGGACCATCTCCCGTAGCGGCGATACCATTTCATGACCCGATCGAGTTTCGCCGGACTGACCGGGAACCAGGAGCGGCCGCGAAACCGTTCGATGCCGCGCCCGATCAGCCAGTTCACGACGGCACCCAGCACGTTTCCCAGGCTGGCAACCGCGATCAACGCGGCTACCGGGAAGGAACCGCTCGCAAGCAGCGCCGCAAGGGCCGCTTCCGATTGCATCGGCAGTATTGTCGCCGCGACGAAAGCTATGGGCAAACAGCCCGCCATAAGCGGCAAGCTCACTCATTTCCGGCTCCCAATGCGTCAATATGCTACCATGTGCAGCATGCCTGAAACTACGCATTCCCATCTTTGGCCGGGCGTTCCGTTTGCACTTGGAGCGGCAATCCTTTTTGGTGCATCGACACCCCTGTCCAAATACTTGCTCGGATCGATCGATCCTTGGATGCTTGCGGGAATTCTCTACTTCGGCGCGGGCATAGGTCTGTTTGCAGCGAGGTCGATCCGCAGCTTCTTTGGAGTTCGAACGGCGGAGGCTCCCCTATCGCGGGCGGATTACCCATGGCTTGCCGCGGTGGTTGTTGTCGGCGGCATGATCGGGCCTCTCTTGCTGATGTTCGGACTTTCCCGAACAACCGCCGGGCAGGGCGCGCTGTTGCTCAACCTTGAAGGGCTGGCGACCATGGGCATCGCTTGGCTGATATTCCGGGAAAACGTCGACCGGCGCCTGTTGATCGGTGCAGCGGCGATTCTTTCGGGTGCTGTAGTGCTCACGTGGAATGGCACTGGGATAACTTTCGATAGCGGCGGACTGTCGATTGCCGCAGCGTGTCTTGCCTGGGGTATCGACAACAATCTCACACGCAAGCTTTCCTCCGCCGATCCGGTTCAGATCGCCATGATCAAGGGCTTGTTTGCGGGCGGTATCAATCTGGCTCTTGCATTCGGTCTGGGCGCCACCGTTCCATCCGCCGCACTTCTTGCGGGAGGTGGAACTGTCGGCTTTTTCGGCATCGGTGTCAGCCTGGTGATGTTCATGCTCGGCCTCCGCCACCTGGGCACCGCACGGACGGGAGCGTATTTTTCACTAGCGCCATTCATCGGCGCGCTTCTCGCTATCGTGCTGCTGCAAGAGCCCGTGACGGCGCAACTTCTGATCGCCGGCGCGCTAATGGCAATCGGCTTGGTGCTTCACCTTGCCGAGCGGCACGAGCATGAGCATATCCATGAG
>JBKKDI010000235.1:0-15061 GCA_046708645.1 Aestuariivirga sp. | reverse complement strand
TATGGCGGGGGGTGCGTCTAAGGTTGGCCGCTTGCACTGCTTGGTGGGATAAGCCTTACGCGGCCCGGCTTTGGCGGGGCACCTCAGGGTGAGGAAATGCCGGTTGCTCATCATCATCAATGCAAATTGGGCGTGGCGCCCTGGCCTTTTTCGTCGATCATGGAGCCGCGGCGGAAGCGGTCGAGGCGGAAGGCGGCGTTGAGTTTGTGGGCTTCGTCGCGGGCGATGGTGTGGGCGAAGCACCAGCCGGACGCGGGTGTCGCCTTGAAGCCGCCGTAGCACCAGCCGGCATTGAGATAGAGGCCGTCAATGTGGGTTTTGTCGATGACGGGCGAACCATCCATCGACATATCCATGATGCCGCCCCAGGAGCGCAGCACGCGGACGCGCGCCAGGCCGGGGATCATGGCGACGCCGCCTTCGATCACATGCTCGACCGTCGGCAGATTGCCGCGCCGGGCATAGGAGTTGTAGCCATCGAGATCGCCGCCGAAAATGAGCCCGCCCTTGTCCGATTGCGACACGTAGAAATGCCCCGCGCCGAAGGTGATGACGCCGTCGATATAGGGCTTGAGCCCCTCCGACACGAAGGCTTGCAGTACATGGCTTTCGATGGGCAGCTTCATGCCGGCCATGGCGGCGACTTCGGAAGAATTGCCCGCCGCCGCGAGGCCGAGCTTGGTACAGCCGATAAAGCCGCGGCTGGTCTCGACGCCGACAACTTTACCATTTTCGATCTTGATGCCCGTCACTTCGCAGTTCTGGATGATATCGACGCCGCGTGAGTCCGCGCCTCGCGCGTAACCCCAGGCCACCGCGTCGTGGCGCACCGTGCCGCCGCGCCGCTGCAACAGCCCGCCCTTGATGGGAAAGCGCGCGTTGTCGAAATCGAAGAAAGGGTACATGTCGCGCACGTCCTCGCGGCCGAGCAATTCCGCGTCAACGCCATCAAGCCGCATGCCATTGCCCCGCCTGGCGAAGGCATCGCGCTGGGCATCCGTATGAAAGAGATTGAGCACGCCCCGTTGCGACACCATGGCGTTGAAATTGAAATCCTGCTCCAGGCCTTCCCACAGCTTCAGCGACCATTCGTAGAATGGGTTGTTGCCGGGCAGCATGTAGTTGGAGCGGATGATCGTGGTGTTGCGGCCAACGTTGCCGGAGCCCAGCCAACTCTTTTCCAGCACCGCCACATTGGTGACGCCGTGCACCTTGGCAAGATAATAGGCCGTCGCCAACCCATGGCCGCCACCGCCGACGATGATGACATCGTAAGCTTTTTTAGGCGCGGGTTCGCGCCACGCGGGTGTCCAGTTCTTGTGGCCGGACCAGGAATTTTTGAGAAGGGAAAATACGGAATAGCGCATCGGGCGGCCCCTGTTCCGCTGAATATATCGGGCTTTGGCAGCTCTTGTCATGCACCATGGGGACATCTAATGTCACTATAGAGACTTCGATGCCAACTTCCAGTTCACAGCATGTCGGCCTTCTGCTGTTACCGGGTTTTCCGCTCATGTCCTATGCCGCGGTGGTTGAACCCATGCGCGCCGCCAATGTCCTGTCGGGCAAAGAGTTGTTCCGCTGGACCAACTTCGCGGCAACCTCCACCGTCGAATCCTCCAGCGGCGTGATCGCTCCATGTACGCGCCTGGCCGCCGCGTTGCCGCGCGTCGACTTGCTTTTCGCCGTGGCGGGCGGCAACCCGGCCCGCTTCGATCATCGCCCCACCTTTGCCTGGCTCAGGCGCATCGCCAAAGCAGGCGTGAGAGTGGGCGGCATTTCGGGAGGACCCTTCATACTGGCGAAGGCCGGCCTGATGGATGGCCACAGCATGACCATTCACTGGGAACATGCGCCGGCACTGCGCGAGGCCTTCCCGCTGGTCCATGTCCGGCGCTCGCTTTTCGTGATCGACCGCCGGCGCATCACCTGTGCGGGCGGCACCGCACCGCTCGACATGATGCACGCGCTGATCGCCGAAACCCATGGAACGGCACTGGCCCAGAGCGTCAGCGACTGGTTCCTGCATACGGATGTGCGGCCGTCGCACGGGGCGCAGCGCGCTTCCATCGTCGAGCGCTACCATGTGAACGATGCAAAGCTGATCGCCGCTCTCGAAATGATGGAGAGCAACATGGGACAGCCCTTATCACGCGCCGATATATCGAAACGTCTGGGGATTTCCACGCGCCAGCTTGACCGGTTGTTCGCCGCTCATCTCGGCGCGAGCTTTCAGGAACAGTACATGGAAATACGCCTCGCCAACGCCCGCGCCATGTTGCGCCAGACGGGGATATCAGTGACCGGCGTGGCGCTGGCCAACGGTTTTTCCAGCGGTAGCCATTTCAGCCGGGCGTATAAGGGAAAATACCGCAAGTCGCCTAGTGGCGAGCGATCGCAATAATTCTTGATTGAAACGCTTCACTTTCCTTGCTTGTCATCGCCGGATTTATTCCGGCGACCCATCCCTCCGCCTTGGATGAATGACGCCAGTTGAAAAATGGGTCCCCGGGACAAGCCTGGGGATGACAAACATGGAGCATGCCAGCTGAACGCCTCAACCGCTAACAATCCAGCGTCGTGTCGCGTTCCCACTGGGTGAGGTGGCGGCAATACTGGTTCCACTCATTGTGCTTGAGCTTGAGATAGCCGGCGGAGACTTCAGCACCCAACGCCTGTTGCAGATAGGTGTCGGCTTCGAAATTGCGCAGCGCATCGAGCAGATTGAGCGGCAGTTTCTTCGCGTCCTTGACCGTGTGGCCTTGCGCATACATGTCGATGTCGAGGCGCTTGCCCGGGTCCATTTTCTCTTCAACGCCATGCATGCCGGCCACAAGGATCGAAGCCAGCAGCAGGTAGGGATTGGCCGCGTTGTCGGGCAAGCGGTATTCGGCGCGGCCAGCGTCCGGAATGCGCACCATGTGAGTGCGGTTGTTGCCGCCGAAGGTGATGGAGCTGGGCGACCATGTGGCGCCGGAAACCGTGCGGGGCGCGTTGATGCGCTTGTAGCTGTTGACCGTTGGGTTGGTGATGGCCGTCATCGCGGCGGCGTGGTTCATCAGCCCGCCGAGAAAATGATAGGCCATCTGCGACAGGCCAAGCTCGCCCTTGGCGTCGTGGAACAAATTGGTCTTGCCCTTGTTGTCCCACACCGAGAGATGCACATGGCAGCCATTGCCGGTCAAGTTGATGAAGGGCTTCGGCATGAAAGTGGCGCGAAGGCCGTGCTTCTCCGCGATCGACTTCACCATGAACTTGAAAAAAGCGAGCTGGTCGGCGGTGGTCAGCGCGTCGTTGAAGTTCCAGTTGATCTCGAACTGGCCGTTGGCGTCCTCGTGATCGTTTTGATAGGGCCCCCAGCCGAGCTCCGTCATGGTCGTGCAGATTTCGCCGATGACATCGAGACGGCGCATGATGGCCGACTGGTCGTAGCAGGGTTTCTCCTGGGTATCGCGGTGATCGGAGACGGCAAGGCCGTCGGCGGTGATCAGATGAAACTCGGGCTCGACGCCGGCCATCAGTTTCATGTCTTTCTTCGAGGTCTGCTCCACCAGCCGCCGCAACACCACGCGGGGCGCTTGCGGCAGGGGCTCGCCGTTCATCCAGGGCTCGCCCGCCACCCACGCCACTTCCGGGCGCCACGGCAGCGGAATGATCGCGTTAGGATCGGGCATCACCAGAATATCGGGGTGCGCCGGCGTCTGATCCAGCCAGGTGGCAAAGCCGGCGAAACCAGCGCCGGCCTTCTGCATCTTACCGGCGGCTTCGGCCGGCACGAGCTTGGCCCGCTGCACGCCGAAGAGATCCGTGAAATTAAAAAGAAAGAACTTGATCTTGTTATCCCTAGCGTATTTCGCCAGATCCCCCGCCATAGTCATTCACTCCGTTTGATTGTGATTGAAACTCATCGTGTGGCGATCACCACCGCCGCTCCGCCCATGGCCGTGGCGCTGGCGCGATTAGCAATCTTAACCGCGCGCGGGCTTTTGAGCCACAGCCTCGCCTGCGCGGCCAGCGCCACCCAGGCGAGATCGGTGATCATCAACACCAGCATCATGGTTGCCGTCAGCTCGGCCCAGCCGATCAGCGAAATCCGGGCGAGATCGACAATCGACGGCAGCAGCGCCACATAAAATACCATGAGCTTGGGATTGCCGAGGGTGATAGCCATGCCGGTCATGAACAGACGCGTCGCGGAATCGCCGGAAGGAAGATCGCCTTCCTTCACTTCGGCGGGCGCTGTCCACATGCGGTAAGCCAGATAGAGCAGAAAAGCGACGCCGCAATATTTGAGGACGACGAAGCCCCAATAAAAACTTTGCGCCACGACGCTGAGGCCTGCCACCGCCATGGTGAGCCAGATCGCTTCGCCGATCCACATGGCGGCAAGGAAGGGCAGAACGCTACGCCAGCCGCGCGTCAAAACCCGCGCCACAAGCGCGGCTATGCTCGGCCCCGGCGAAGCGGCGTTGATGAACAATGCAGTGGCGAATATGGCGAGTATGGTCAGGTCCATGGCAGTTCCTTCCAGAATGCCGATAAGCGCGCGCCAGAGAAACTTTCCCTTTTTCTCCCTCCCCCTTGCGGGGAGGGATTAAGGGTGGGGGTCGCTCCGAAGGTTGCAAATAAATGCTTTGCTATTTGTGTTTGAAGCACCGCCAGACCCCCACCCCTCCCCGCAAGGGGGAGGGAGTTTGAGGGATGGAGAACGGTGGAGTCAAACCACCGGTTCACAGCGTACATCCGTGATGACCGAATTGGCGATGAAGCATCCCTCATGGGCTTCGTGGTGGAGTGCGTCGAGTGCCGCACGGTCAGGAGCGGTGCCGCCCCAGACAATACGGGGATGCAGGGTCACTTCACTCACATACAGCTTGCCTTTGGCGTTCTTCCCATCTTGCCGTCGGCCTCATCCGTATAGCTGTCGACGATGAGGCCCTGCTTCGCCGCCAGATAGAGGAAGACCAGCATGTGGCAGCTCGCGAGGCTGGCAACGAAGGCTTCTTCCGGATCGACACCGGCGTGAGCGGAGAATTTTGGCACCACATGGGGCGATGAAGAGGCGCGGAAGCGAACCCCGCCATCGAAGGCCCATTCGTGGCCGCGGTTGTAACGATTGTCGGTGAAAGGTTCGCCTTCGCCGCGCCGCCAAGTGATCGTTGCGGTGTAGTTGGCCATGCTCAATATCCTCCCTTTCCGGGAATCCAGCTCGTTCCCGCCAATGGCACCTGCGCCATGGCGGCGGCTTCGACAGTGAGTGCGCAGAGGTCTTCGGGCTCGAGATTATGCAAATGACTTTTGCCGCAGGCGCGCGCCACGGTTTGGGCTTCGAGCGTCATGACTTTCAAAAAATTGGAAAGCCGCCGCCCCGCCTTCACCGGATCGAGGCGCGCCGCCAGCACCGGGTCTTGCGTGGTGATGCCGGCGGGATCGCGGCCCTCGTGCCAGTCGTCATAGGCACCGGCCGTGGTGCCGAGTGCCCGATACTCTTCCTCAAGATGCGGGTCGTTATCGCCGAGCGCCACCAGCGCCGCCGTGCCGATGGCCACCGCGTCGGCGCCCAGCGCCAATGCCTTTGCCACATCGGCGCCGTTGCGGATGCCGCCCGAGACGATGAGCTGCACCTTGCGGTGCATGCCCAAATCCTGCAGCGCCTGAACCGCGGGGCGGATGCAGGCGAGCGTCGGAATGCCGACATGCTCGATGAACACTTCCTGCGTGGCGGCGGTCCCGCCCTGCATGCCATCGAGAACCACAACGTCTGCACCGGCCTTCACGGCGAGCGCCACATCGTAGTAGGGACGCGTGCCACCGACCTTCACGTAGATCGGCTTTTCCCAGGAGGTAATCTCGCGCAGTTCATGAATCTTGATTTCGAGATCGTCGGGGCCCGTCCAGTCCGGATGCCGGCAAGCCGAGCGTTGGTCGATGCCCTTGGGCAGGCAGCGCATTGCAGCAACGCGATCTGAAATCTTCTGGCCCAGCAGCATGCCGCCGCCACCGGGCTTGGCACCCTGGCCGACGACGACTTCGATGGCGTCGGCCTTGCGCAGATCGTCCGGATTCATGCCGTAACGGGACGGGAGATACTGATAGACGAGCTGTTTCGATTGGCCGCGCTCTTCCGGCGTCATGCCGCCGTCGCCTGTCGTGGTCGAGGTTCCCGCCATCGACGCGCCGCGTCCGAGCGCTTCCTTTGCTTGGGCCGAGAGCGAGCCGAAGCTCATGCCAGCGATGGTGATGGGAATTTTGAGTTCGATGGGGTTCTTGGCGAAACGCGTGCCCAGCGTCACATCGGTCCCGCACTTCTCGCGGTAGCCTTCCAGCGGATAGCGCGAGATCGAGGCGCCGAGGAACAGCAGATCGTCGAAATGCGGCAGCTTGCGCTTGGCACCGGCGCCGCGGATGTCATAGATGCCGGTCGTCGCGGCACGGCGGATTTCCGACAGCGTGTAATCGTCAAAGGTCGCCGATTTGCGCGGCAATGTGCGGGGAATGTTGGCGTCCATCGTGAACCTCAGTAGGCGTCGGCGTGATCGACGCTGAAATTGTACAGTTTGCGAGCCGAACCGTAGCGACGGAAATCCGTTGGCTTGTCCTTGCGCTTGGCGGTTTCGAGCAGCCGCGCGAGATCGGCGAGATGCTCAGGCCGCATGTCTTTTTCGATGCAGTCGGCACCAAGACTTGCAACCTTGCCCTTAACATAGAGGCGCGCTTCATAAATCGAGTCACCCAAGGCATCGCCCGCGTTGCCGCACACCACGAGATTGCCGCGCTGAGCCATGAAGGCCGACATGTGACCGACCGAACCGCCGACGACGATGTCGATACCCTTCATCGAAATGCCGCAGCGCGAGGAAGCATCGCCGTCGATCACCAGCAATCCACCATTGCCCGTGGCGCCGGCGGATTCCGAGGCATTGCCCTTGATCCACACCAGCCCCGACATGAGGTTTTCGGCAACGCCGACACCCGCATGGCCGTGGACGATCAGTTCCGCCTCCTTGTTCATGCCGCCGCAATAGAAGCCGACGTGGCCGTGGACTTCGACATGCAGCGGGCCATCGAGGCCGCAGGCGATGGCATGCTGGCCCATCGGGTTCTTGATCGCCCAATGGCGCTCGTTGGTGTTCTTCGGCAGCCCATAGAGGCGCTGATTGATGCCGGTGACGCCTTCCTTCTTGAGATCAAGCTCGTTCATCGATTTCCCTTATGGAAGCTTGCACGGTGGCGCAGACCCTTCGAGGCCCTCGCGATGGGTGGGCGCCTCAGGGTGAGGGAGGTAACTCATGCGTGCCCGCCCCAAGTGTAGATCGTCGCCGGTTCCGGTTCCCATATCTTTGCATCATCCGCACCGGGCAAATGCGCAATGGCGCGGTATTCGGTGGCCATGGCCACCCAATCATCCGTCTCCGCCATTACAGCGTGCTTGCAGGCGATGGGATCGCGCACCACGGCGAAGCCATCGGCCGTGCCGACCAGGAATGTGTAGAATCCGTCGAGATCTTCGAGACCGTCTTCCAACGCTTCTTTCAGCGTGGCGCCGCCGCGCAATTTCCAGGTCATGTAGGCCGCCGCCACTTCCGTATCGTTTTCGGTCTGGAATTCCATGCCTTCGCGCTTGAGGTTCTCACGCAGGCGATTGTGATTGGAGAGCGAGCCGTTGTGCACGAGGCAGAGATCGGCACCCGTGGCAAAAGGATGCGAGCCGGCCGTGGTCACCGCACTTTCCGTTGCCATGCGGGTGTGGCCGATGATATGCGTGCCCTTGGCTTCATCGAGATCGAACTTGTCATAGACTTGCGCGGGCAAGCCCACTTCCTTGAAAATTTCGATGGTGTGGCCCGAGCCCACCACACGCACTTTCGGGTGATGCGCTTCAAGCCACTTCTCAACGGCGGCTTCCTTGGCGTTGGTGACCAGGATGCAGTGATTGCCGATCTTCTTGACTGTGGCATCGCACTTCAGCGTCTTCTCAAGTCCGCTGCCGACCTTTTTCCAGTCATAGGCGGAATCGTCGTGGGCGAGCGAGAACTTGATCTGGTTCTTTTTCACCGGATTGCGGTAGATGGCGACACCTGCGGAATCAGGGCCGCGGTTCGTCATCTCGATAATCATGGGCTTGAACATGGCCCCAAGCTTAGGCTGAAGCTTGGGGTTCTTGAGATAAAGTCCGACAATCCCGCACATGGGGCGATGACCTTTTCTAGGAGCTGCGCCCGATTACATAACAGGGCGCCGGGCCATTATCAACTGGCAGGAATTATTTTTTCACAAGGGGAATGCCGACAGTCACTCTTCCCGGCGATAGCTGATCACCGAAAGATAGCGGATCGGCAGCTTGCGGAGCTCTTCCGGCCCATGGGGAGCGTCGGCGTCGATGAACAGGGCGTCGCCGGGGTGCATGTCATAGGTCTTGTCGCCATGGCGATAGACCACATTGCCCTCCAGCATATAGAGGAACTCCAGCCCGGCGTGCTGGAACGTCGGGAATACATCTGACTCTTGCGTCAACGTAATCATGTAGGGCTCGACCATGACCGGACCATGGGGGCTGTGGCCGAGAAGCTGGTATTGATGGCCGGCCCTCGTGCCCCGCCGCTCGATGGTAAGGCCTTGCCCCGCCTTGACGAAGCTGGCGTCGCGGATTTCCTCATATCCCCGGAACAATGCGGTAACCGGCACCTGCAGCGCCCGGCTCAGGGCCTGCAGCGAGGCAAGCGAGGGCGACGTGGCGCCGTTTTCAATTTTCGACAGCATGCCCGCCGACATGCCGGCACCCTTTGCAAGCTCCGAAATGGTGATGCCAAGCTTTTCGCGAAAGCGCTTCACCTCGCGCCCGATCGCCTCTTCCAGCCACCTGCCACGCGCCGCAGTGGTGCGGTGCGGCTCCTGATAGGGCATCCCTGGACTGCTTGCGCGGGTTCGCTTGTTCAAGATGTTTCCTCCCATGAATTTTTAGATCGAAACCAATGTGCACTCAACTGAAAATCGGTTTAACCAGATAGGATATTACCTTTTAAACAACAATTTCTGGTCGAAAAATGGGGTAAAAACTCTTGACGTCGTGAAAAGTATAGGTACTATCCTATTATGGATACAATCGCACAGGCCTTTCTGGCTGATATCGAGCAATATCTAGCGGATGCTGCACTCGATCCGACGACACTTGGGAAACAGGCCTTGGGCGATCCGTCGTTCGTGTTCGACCTCAGAAAGGGGCGCTCGCCCTCAACCCGCACCATAAACCGGGTGCGCGAATGGATGCGGAAACCCGAGCCAGCGCCGCCACTACAGAAACCAATGGCGGGCGAGTCCTCGCGTCTCACCCATCTCCAGCAGCTCGAAGCCGAATCGATTCACATCATCCGCGAAGTTGCCGCGGAATGCGAAAAGCCGGTGATGCTCTATTCCATCGGCAAGGATTCGGTTGTCATGCTGCATCTGGCCATGAAGGCGTTCTACCCGGCGAAGCCGCCATTTCCGCTGATGCATGTCGACACCCGCTGGAAGTTCCGCGACATGATCGCCATGCGCGACAAAACCGCGGCGAAGCTCGGCCTCGAACTCATCGTCCACATCAATCCCGAGGGCATTGCCAAAGACATCAACCCGTTCGATCATGGTTCGGCACTCCACACCCAGATCATGAAGACCGATGGCTTGAAGCAGGCGCTGGAAAAATACGGTTTCGACGCGGCCTTCGGCGGCGCCAGGCGGGACGAGGAAAAATCCCGCGCCAAGGAACGCATTTTTTCGTTTCGCGATACGCGCCACCGCTGGGACCCGAAGAACCAGCGCCCGGAATTGTGGAATCTCTACAATGCCCGCAAGAACAAGGGCGAATCGATCCGCGTCTTTCCGCTATCGAACTGGACGGAGCTCGACATCTGGCAATATATCCACCGCGAGCAGATTGAGATCGTGCCGCTCTATTTTGCCGCTCCCCGCCCCATCGTCTGGCGCGACGGCCAGATGATCATGGTGGACGACGCGCGCATGCGGCTCAACAACGGCGAAAAGCCGGAGATGAAGAAGATCCGTTTCCGCACGCTGGGTTGTTATCCGCTGACCGGCGCCATCGAATCCGAGGCGACGAGTTTGCTCGACATCGTTGAAGAAATGCTGGTGGCCACGTCTTCCGAGCGCCAGGGCCGCGTCATAGACAGGGACCAGGCCGCCTCCATGGAAAAGAAAAAGCAGGAGGGCTATTTCTGATGGCTTGCTGCTCTCATCAAATTATCCCCTTCCCCCCTCGCGAGGGAAGGTGGCGCGAAGCGCCGGAAGAGGGGGTGTCTCCGCTTCTGCAGAGTGTAACGAGACTCGCGGAACCAACCCCTCTTCCGTCTCGCGCCTGCGGCGCGATCCACCTTCTCCCGCAAGGGGAGAAGGGGAAGTTGGGTTTATTCTGATGGGACGCTTCGTTGAATTCACCGGCGGCGACGTCGAGGCCTATCTGCACTCCCAGGAGCAGAAAGACCTTTTGCGTTTTATCACCTGCGGCTCCGTCGACGACGGCAAGTCGACGCTGATCGGCAGGCTTCTCTATGAAGCCAAGATGTTGTTCGAGGACCAGCTCACAGCCCTTGAGGCCGATTCGAAGAAAATGGGCACGCAAGGCGGCAATCTCGATTTCGCCCTGCTGGTGGATGGGCTTGCCGCCGAACGGGAACAGGGCATCACCATCGACGTGGCCTACCGGGCTTTCACCACCGCCAGGCGCAAATTCATCGTCGCCGATACGCCGGGCCACGAGCAATATACCCGCAACATGGCGACCGGCGCCTCCACCGCCGATCTCGCCGTTATCCTGATCGACGCGCGTAAGGGCGTGCTGACCCAGACGCGGCGGCACACCTTCATCGCCACCCTGCTCGGCATCAAGCACCTGGTGGTCGCCGTAAACAAGATGGATTTGGTGGGTTACCGGCAGGACGTTTTCGAGAAGATCGAGCGGGACTATCGCGAATTCGCCCGGAGTATCGGCGCAGCCGATATCACCGTGATCCCGCTCTCGGCACTCGTGGGCGACAATGTGATCGACCGTTCGCCCAACATGCCATGGTATCACGGTTCGACGCTCATGGCCCATCTTGAGACCGTGCCCGTCGGCTCCGATCTCGCAGACAATCCTTTCCGCATGCCAGTACAGTGGGTCAATCGCCCCGACCAGAATTTTCGCGGTTTCTCCGGCACTATCGTCAGCGGCACCGTGCGCCCCGGCGATCCGGTCAAGATCATGCCCTCGGCCCGCATGTCCATCGTCGATCGCGTCGTCACGTTCGATGGTGATCTCCCCGTGGGCACGGCCGGTCAGTCAATCACCGTGACCCTGAAGGACGAAGTCGACGTGAGCCGGGGCGACGTGATCTGTGCGGGCAACAATCCCGTCGAGGTTTCCGACCAGTTCGAAGTGGACATTCTCTGGATGGGCGACGAGCCCATGCTGCCGGGGCGCTCCTACATCGTCAAATCCGGCACGTCGCAGATTCCGGGAACACTCGAGGAGCTGAAATACAAGGTCAATGTCAACACCATGGAGCATGTGGCGGCCAAAAGCCTGACGCTCAACGAGATCGGCATTGGTAATCTGGAGCTCGACCGGCCGATGGCGTTTGCTCCGTATACGGAAAATCGCGATCTCGGCTCCTTCATCCTCATCGATCGCTTCTCCAACACCACGGTCGGCATGGGCTTGATCCGCTTCGCGCTCCGCCGCGCCGCCAACATTCACTGGCAGGCGCTCGACGTGAACAAGGCCTCGCGCGCCGCCAAGGCCGGGCAGCGGCCGGCCGTGCTATGGTTCACCGGGTTGTCGGGTGCAGGAAAATCCACCATCGCCAACCTCGTGGAAAAGAAGCTCCACGCCATGGGGCACATGACCTATTTGCTCGATGGCGACAACGTCCGCCACGGTCTCAACCGCGATCTGGGATTCACCGACGCCGACCGCGTCGAGAACATCCGCCGTGTTGCCGAGGTCTCGAAATTGATGGTCGATGCCGGGCTGATCGTGCTGGCGTCCTTCATCTCGCCCTTCCGGGCCGAGCGCCTCATGGCCCGTGAAAGTGTTGCGAAGGACGAGTTTGTCGAGATTTTCGTCAACACAACGCTGGCCGAGGCTGAAAAGCGTGATGTGAAGGGCCTCTATGCCAAGGCGCGGCGCGGCGAGATCAAGAATTTCACCGGCATTTCCTCGGCCTATGAAACACCGGAAAATCCGGAAATCACCCTCGACACTTCAAAGCTCTCACCTGAACATGCAGCCGTTGCCATTGTCGACTATCTGGCCCAGCAGCAGCGGCTCACCAAGGCCTAAAGCACTCCCAATTTCTCATCATGCCCCGCACTTGATGCGCGCACCTTTTCATTGGCGCGAAGAAGATGCCGGGGTCAAGCCCAGGCATGATGAGACTCAGAGGTATTACCTTGTTTATCTTGAACTAACCCCGCTCATCGCCTAATTAGGCGCCATGCCGTCCGCGATTTCCGTAACAGATCTCTCCAAAACATATAAATCCGGCTTCCAGGCTCTCAAGAACATAAATCTTGAGATCCGTCCGGGCGAGATTTTTGGGCTTCTCGGCCCCAATGGCGCGGGGAAGACCACGCTGATCAGCATCATCTGCGGCATTGTCAACGCCAGCGCGGGCAAGGTTCTGGCCAATGGCCATGACATCATCGGGGACTATCGCGCCGCGCGGTCGCTCATTGGTCTCGTGCCGCAAGAACTTACAACAGACGCTTTCGAAACCGTGTGGGCGACGGTGAGTTTCAGCCGCGGGCTTTTCGGCCTGGCGGCAAACCCCGCGCATATCGAAAAGACGCTGCGGAGTCTTTCCTTGTGGGACAGAAAAGACAGCAAGATTACCACGCTGTCCGGCGGCATGAAGCGCCGGGTACTGATTGCAAAGGCTCTCTCCCACGAACCGAAGATTCTGTTTCTCGACGAACCGACGGCCGGTGTCGATGTCGAACTCCGGCGCGACATGTGGGAGCTGGTGCGCGGCTTGCGCAAGACCGGCGTCACCATCATCCTCACCACCCACTATATCGATGAGGCCGAGGAGATGGCCGACCGGATCGGCGTCATCAACAAGGGCGAGATCATTCTGGTGGAGGACAAGAAAGCCCTGATGCACAAGCTCGGCAAGAAGCAGCTAATGCTCCACCTCGGCAGTCCGCTCAAGAAAATTCCCGAAAGACTTTCGAAGTACCAGCTTGAGCTTTCGTCAACGGGTACGGAGATCACCCATACCTACGAGGCACAAGGCGGCAAGACCGGCCTCGCCGCCTTTCTTGACGATGTGAAAAAAACCGGAATCGAATTCACCGACATGCAAACCACGCAAAGTTCACTGGAGGAAATTTTCGTAAGCCTGGTGCGGGAGCCGCAATGAACGTCCACGCCATACGCGCCATCTATACGTTTGAAATGGCCCGCGCCGGGCGCACTCTCATGCAAAGCGTCATCTCGCCCGTTATTTCCACCTCGCTTTATTTCGTGGTCTTCGGCGCCGCCATCGGTTCGCGCATCCAGGAAATCGACGGCATCAATTATGGCGCTTTCATCGTACCGGGCCTCATCATGCTGTCGCTTCTCACCCAAAGCATCGCCAACGCCTCGTTTGGCATTTATTTTCCAAAATTCATCGGCACCATTTTCGAACTTTTGTCGGCGCCGGTGTCCTCTTTCGAGATCGTCCTCGCATACGTGGGCGCCGCCGCCACGAAATCGATCATTCTCGGCCTGATTATCCTGGCGACGGCCGCCCTCTTTGTGCCGTTGCAAATTCTTCATCCCTTCTGGATGCTGGGCTTCCTGGTGCTGACGGCGGTGACATTTAGTCTCTTTGGCTTTATCATCGGCATTTGGGCCGACGGTTTCGAGAAGCTCCAGCTCATTCCCCTGCTGATCATCACGCCGCTGACGTTTCTCGGCGGCAGCTTCTATTCCATCAACATGTTGCCGCCCTTCTGGCAGACCGTCAGCCTCTTCAATCCCGTGGTTTATCTGGTGAGCGGCTTTCGCTGGAGCTTCTACGGTCACTCCGACGTCGGCATTGGCCTGAGCCTGCTGGCGATCGCGGGTTTTCTCGCAGTCCTGCTGGCCATTGTCGCCTGGATATTCAGGACAGGCTACCGGCTGAAGAACTAGCGAGCTCCCGATGCTTCGAGGCTTTGCCTTCGGCAAAGCACCTCAGCATGAGGAAAATATAGATTACCTCACCCTGAGGTGCGAGCGAAGCGAGCCTCGAAGGATCCGTTAAACGCAGCCCAAGTCATTCAATAATGCGGGCACGAAGGATTGCAAGTCTCCGCGCTCGATCAGGCCTGCGACGGCTTCGATGTCGGTGGCGAATTCCCGGTCGTGTTCGCGGCTGGCCGCTCTGGAGCGGATGAGGCCGTAAGCTTCTTCCAGTGCCTTCGATGACTTGAGCGGACGCCTGAAGTCGATGCCCTCCGCCGCAGCCATGAGCTCGATGGCGGCGATGCGGGTGAGATTGGCGTTCATGGGCAGAAGGCGGCGCGCGCCATGCGTCGCCATGGAAACATGGTCTTCCTGATTGGCGGAGGTGGGTGCGGAGTCGACGGAGGCCGGATGCGACATCTGCTTGTTCTCACTCATCAGGGCGGCCGCTGTACATTGCGGAATCATGAAGCCGGAGTTGAGGCCGGGATTGCGGATGAGGAACGGCGGCAGCAGCGAGATGGTTGAATCGATGAGCGCGGCGATGCGCCGTTCCGACATGGAGCCAATTTCGGCGATGGCCATGGCGATGATGTCGGCGGCGAAGGCCACGGGCTCGGCGTGGAAATTGCCGCCGGAGAGCACAGCGCCATCCTCGGCGAACACCAGCGGATTGTCGGAGACGCCATTGGCTTCGATCAGCAGAGTGCGCCCGGCGTTGGCGAGAATATCGAGACAGGCGCCCATCACCTGCGGCTGGCAGCGGAAGGAATAGGGATCCTGCACCCGCTCGTCGCCCACAAGATGGGAGGCGCGGATGGCGCTACCCGTCAGCAGGCGGAGATAGTGGCGAGCGGCGAGCTTCTGGCC
>JBKKDI010000234.1:0-4754 GCA_046708645.1 Aestuariivirga sp. | reverse complement strand
GACGAACGCCTGTCCCGCATTGCCGCGCGCACGGGGCGGGCCAAGGCTTATTATGCGAAGAAGGCGCTGGAGCGCTATCTCGGCGACATGGAAGATCACCTTCTCGCCGCTGCCGCGCTGGAGGAGATGAAGGCCAAGGGCAAGACAAAGGGAAAAAGCCTTGACGCTGTCGCGCGGAAGCTCGGTCTGGCGGGTGAGCTTTAGTCCGGCGGCCGAGAGGACGCTGGCAAAGCTCGACCGCTGCCCGCCCAAGCCGATATCCTCCGCTATCCCAAAACCCGTATCGCCACGGCTGAAAGTCCCCGACGCTTCGGCAAGGCGCTGACCGGCGGCCTTGCTGGCCTGTGGCGCTACCGGGTGCGCGACTATCGCATTATCTGCCAGATCGAGGACCGCGAAATTACGGTTCTGGTTCTCAACATCGGCCACCGCCGCGAAGTTTACCGCTGATCGTCCAGATTGGATTAATTCTGCATGATGCCGGAACCAAGTGGCTAACGAGGGCTTATTCCGGCAGGCGCAGGAGCGGGACGCCATGCCGCCCCCGCCTGCCATTCAAAAGGAGAAAACCCCATGAAAACCACCTTACTGCGTACAACGTTCCTGTTTGCGACTCTCATGCTTACGGCCATCGGCGCCCAGGCTGCCGTGCTTGCGGACAAGGACGGAAAGACCCTGTACACGTTCGACCATGACAAGGGCGGCGTGTCGGCCTGCTATGACGACTGCGCCGTCGAATGGATGCCTTATCTCGGCAAGGAAGGCGATGAGATGAAGGAAGGCTGGACGCTGGTGAAGCGCACCGATGGCTCCATGCAGTGGGCCTTCCAGGGCAAGCCGCTCTACTACTACAAGGACGACGCCAAGGCGGGCGACATGCCGGTGAAGGCCATGGCGGTGTTTGGCACACCGTCCAGCAGTAACTTCGCGTTCGACTGACGGAGGGCGGTGCTTTACGAAGCGCCGCCCAATGCACATGCCGTTCGCATGAAGCCGTTTCCCCGCGGATGCGCTCCATGTCGATCATTGTTGCTTGCTTTCATTTCTTTTTCACGGCTCACATCTGGCAAATGGCGCTGGGTCGTTGAATCGCGAGAGCACATTGCTCATCAAATGAGAAACCTCGTTGTCGAAATTATTCCAGGCCATCGCTCCCGCCCAGGCAATGGAACCAGTCGAGAATACGGCGCCGCCATTCACGGTTTCGAAAAAGAGCATGTCAGCGCGGATGGCGTCGTTTTGCGTGCCGGACATGTCGGGTGTGGGATCGAGCATGTCTTCCGGTGTCATGAGATAAATATCCGTATGGGATTTCGAACTGCCGAGTACCAGGGCGTGGGAGGGCGTGCCCTGACCGTAATCAGCCCGGTCGATTTCCAGACCCGCAGCACCTCCTCCACAAAGGCCGAAGTCTCCGAATTTTCGTCCCGGCGTCGTGTCAATCCCCTCAAATATGAAGCTCACGCGCGGATCCTGTGCGGCATTTGTAAGCTCATAGGGTTCCGAAATGTCGAACCCTTGCGAGCTCATAATGAGTCCGGTCAGTTCTGTGGTTGGGCGTCCATTGCGCCGCCAGAGCCCCCCATACTCCCCGGTAAAAGCGTGGTAAAATTGCCCTGGTCCCGGTTCCCACGGCCGGATGCCGGTTTCGGAACGGCGGCACTCGATCACTCCGGGAAGTTTATCGCTAAAGGAAACGCGCCAGTAGAATCCGTTGCCGCCGAGATACATCAACCGTCCGCCGCGATCGATAAAACCCTGCACTGCATCGAGCATCTCGAGCGAGTAATACTCGGGATGGGTGCCTGTCAGCACCACATTGTAGCGGCGAAGCAGCGACAGGCCCTCATGATGCAGGTCTTCATCGGTGATGACATCGTAACCGATGCCTTCATGCTCCAGCCAACCGCTGATATGGGTGTCGCCGTTGAACTGCCAGATGTTTGATCCAATGCCGCCGAGGAAACCTTTTACACCCGGCTGCATGTCGACGATGGGCCGGTTCCGTGAGGAGTGGAACACACCGGAGCCGTCGCCGTGTACTTCGTAGAATGAAAAACCGGCCTCCGGGTGCTCTTGCAGAAACTCATGGTGACGGTCGATCTCCACCAGCCGCCCCATTCCCACTTCGGTTCCCGGTACGTCGAGACCCAGACGATGGTTGGCATAGGCAAGATAGCTTGCCGTTGGCAGCAGAAAACAAACGGTATTTCCAGTGACGGCGTTACGCGGCGGTCTTACCGCGAACACACAGTGATAGGCCATGGCCTCATCATCGTCGGGCACGAGACGGACCGCATAGATGCCACTGCGCAATTTCTCCGGCAGCCTGATGATGAAATCGGTCTGCCATCCGGCATCCGTCATGTCGTCGGCGTGGAAGTGGATTGCGGAATAGAGGTCGGGGTTTTGTCTCCAGTCGAGGCATTGGCCACTCCAGCGCCATCCGGTCATGGCCCGCGCCGGGCATTGCTGCGTGAGACCGTGAAGCTGATGGGGCGACGCATCGAAAACAGTCGTCCCTTCAATACCGAGGGCGAAATTCCAGTAGGCCACAAGATCGGAGTGGCGGGGGAGCCTTCCCGGATGCGCCAGCCGTGACACGGCCACCAGCGGGTCCAAGCTGCGATTAAAGAGTGCAGGAGAGTCGATCTTGCCATCAAAGTGCTGCTTGCCCGGCTCCCTTGCCGCGACAACGATTTCCTGGAGGCCGCTCGCCTGCCAGCCTGATTCGACCGCACCAGCCGCCGCATCCAAAATCCGGTCATCGTCAACGATACATGCAAGGCGCAACGAACCCTTCGCCGCATCATGGGAAAAAACCAGAACCACCCACTGTTTCAACAAAATTGGGACAGTCAGCACAAGCCTGGTCCCACCCAGTTGAGCACAGGGCCTTCCATCGCCGTCAATCAGGAGTTCGAGGCTGGCGTCCGCCATGCAGAAAATCGTGCGATTCGTCCCGCCATAAAGAGTGGGCCAGACTGGAACAGCTAAGGTGAAGCTTGTGAGGTCGGCAAGAACGTTGCCCCGGTCCGCAATCCGGACGCATGATCCTGGCAGAATTTCCTGCGGCCGCGCCGGTCGTACACCGCCGAGATCAATGTCGACGGGCTCGTCGCGGTAACCTGGCCCCTCCGGATTGCGGTCTCCTTGAATAATCCGCCTGAGATCGGCGCGATAGGTCAGAGCGCCGTACGATCCCACCTTCACTTCAACCATCTCACCAGGTGCTGCGCTTAAGACGCTTGTGTAGGCCACAATGGGAAGCATGGTTCAGGGCCGCGTTTCGATTTCCGGGCCGCCGAGGTCGTGCCAGCGCCGCAGGAAAACATCGCGCTCGGCCGACGCGAGATCCGTGTATTCGACGCCGGGAAACCCAATTATGGCTTCGCCCCTCTTCGCCGGCAGGCGAGCAAGCTGCCAGCGCCGGTAGGGTTCTTTACAGACGATGACATATTTGCCAGCGGCCCCTTGTCCCCGCATGACATTGAGCACGCGCTGGAGGCCTGGACTCCGGTAACCGAAGGGCTGTTCCAGGAACTCGTGGGCAAACTGAGAGTCTTTCTCCGTAAGTTTATATCTTGCCATTGTCACGCTGCTCTGGATTGAACGCTGGAATACACTTCGTCCAGCGTCCGCCGCAGGATGCTGAACAGCTCATCGATTTGCTGCTCGGTAATGATGAAGGGCGGCGCAAGAACGATCGCCTGCCCCAGGGGACGGCAGATCAGGCCGTTTTTCAGGGCTTGGCGCGACACCCGCTCGCTCACATCGAGATTGCCCGCGAACGGTGCGTTGGTTTTTTTGTTGGCGACCATTTCAAGACCACCCATCAATCCAACGCCTCTCGCCTCACCGACTATGGGATGGTCGGCCATGGCTACAAGGCGCTTCTGGAATGAGGGGATTACTTTCTTCACATTAGCGAAGACACCTCCATCCAGGATTTCGTCCAGCGATGCCATCGCAATCGCGCAACCTACGGGGTGTGCCCCTGTAGTGAAGCCTGTGGGCAGCTCTTCATACTTCGCGCAGGCTTTTTCTACTCGTTCCGTCATCTCTGAAGAAAGAACAATGGCGCCCATGGGAAAGAAACCCGCAGTGATGACCTTCGATGCCACTACGATATCGGGCTTCATGCCGTATTTGGTGGATCCCCAGAACTCGCCGGTGCGGCCAAACCCGCAGATCACCTCGTCGGCAATCAGGGGAACGCCGTACTTGCGCAGCACCGGCTGGATCGCCTGGAAATAGTCCTCAGGCGGAGGAATGACGCCGCCTGCGCCCAATACGGGTTCGGCAAAAAAGCCTGCGATGAATTCGGGTCCAGTGTTGCGGATCGTCTGCTCAAGCTCAAGCGCCAGGCGTTCGGAGAATTCCCTCTCGCTTTCATTCGCTTTGGCCTCCCTCCAGTGATGCGGGCAAGTGAGGTGCCGAACTTCCGGGAGCGGCAGGCCGGAGGCTGATTTCACATAATCCTTGCCCGTCAGGCTGGCCGTCATGATGGTCATGCCGTGATAGGCATTCTTGCGGCTGAGCAGTAGCCGCCGATGGGGCTTTCCCTCCGACTCCGCCAGAAACCACAGGAGCTTGACTACCGTATCGTTGGCTTCCGACCCCGAGTTTGCATAGAAAACCCGGTTGGCCTCCATCGGCGCTAGCTTGACAATGCGCTCCGATAGATCGAGTGCCGATTGGGCAACGCGGCCAAAGAAGGCATGATAGGCCGGAAGTTTCGCATAGGCGCGTTG